>JAGBVY010000119.1 GCA_017630115.1 Tidjanibacter sp.
TTGCGCGACACCTCCCCTGACATAGGGGAGGAGTGGTCGTGGGGCGAGAGGGAAGTTTGGGCTTATAAGCCCTATAAGCCCCTAAGGCCCTTAAAGCCCTTAAAGCCTTAGGTCGGTAGTCGGTAGGCGGTAGACGGTAGACACACAGGGTCGCAAGAAGGGAGGCTGGGTTTTGTGGAGGGATTTTTGTGCCAAACAAGAAGGTGGCTCCGCAGTTTACTAACGTAAATGAGGAAGCCACCTATCGCAGTTTGGTGCAAAAAGCACCCACAAGGCACAGCCGATAAAAAAAACGCGGGTATCTTTTTTAATACCCGCGTTTTCTGACAGTGTTAAGGATGTTTGACCGCTATTCGGTAGTCACCTGATAGATATTCCAGTCGCGGTTTTGAATAGTATTGTTGCTTCGACGTGCCCTCACATTGGTGTTGCTCGTCTGGCGCCAATAATAATCATTAGTACCATCGTAATAGATGCGGTAAGCGCCATCACTCATTGTAATGGTATAGGTCACTGCCCTATTTGCTCTGGTTTCTGTTGCCGTAATGGTTGTGTCGCTATTATTATTTCCGGTGTTTCCTCCCGTAGCATAATGGTTGGTGGAGAACAAGAAGGTCTGCGAAGTGCCCGTACCAGAGAATGTAATAAGCGCGGCGGAACCCAATGTAGCTGTTGCACCAACCGAATTCCCCGCATCATAAACATAGGTGGTGTCGTAATTCTGGTTCTGAATCAGATACTTTCCACCTTCAGTAAAGGTGGTATTGTTCTTTTGAGTCACCTTATAGACCGTTGCTATCGAAGCGGTGGCGGTGGCGATGACACCATATTCGTCGGTGGCGGTAATGGTGTAGGTCTTATCCGCACCTCCCACAAAGCCATCCTCGTCTGCAACATTCGCCAACTCCCACGTTGCTGCGCCCACAGCATTGTTGGTGTAGATGGTGTTGCCATCCTCATCCTCGATAACAATGCTTGTGAGGTTGCCATTGGGCGAAGAGGCAGAGGCTGCAATAGTACCCGCACTCTTAGCGCCATAGAACAACTCGGTGGTGTTGCTTGCTGTAAGCTCAATGTCGATAGGATCCATCTTCACTGCAAGGTCGGGGGCATCTTGGGTTAGCACACCGTCCCAGAAGGTCAGGGTGAGGGTGTTGTTGGTGTAGGTGCCCTCGGCCAGAGTGGTAGAGCCTGCGCCGTCGTTGAAACGGGCGGTCCACTTGGTGTCGCTATACATACCACTTGTACCTGTGTAGCTGTTGTCCTTGGTGAAGGCCACATTCTGACCGCCAATGTTGGCCACAACACCCGTAGCCTCAGGCTCAGCACCGCCGGAGATTATAATGCTCAGTGTGAAGGGTGAGCCAGGTTTCTTAGCTCCGCTCCAACCCTCGTAGTCGGCATAGATGATGTAGCACGAGTGGTCTTGCCTTGCGGTCACTCCGAACTCGTCCTCAAAGGTCATACGAGCCTGCAATCGACCATTCTTGTCGTTGGCGACAAAGGTGTTGTTGAAGGTGTATGTCCTTGGTGTACCGGCGCTTCCGTAGGTGGGAGCGTTGGGTGTGAATGTTGTGATTGTCGAACCGGCGGGATAGAGCGCGCTATTTGAGCCTGCATTGTCCATAGAGGTGTCGTAGTCGTAGATAATCTCTATCTCGGTGAGGTTGCCGTTGGGTGACGAAGCCCAATACTCAAATACAACCTGCTCATCTGCCCAATAGAACCACTTGGAAGCCACAGGTCGGAAGTAGTAACTCAAATCATAGAGCACCTTCTCTTCGTAGTTGGCCAGATGCGATGCCGATACAACGTGAGCGCTAATCTCGTCGCAAACAACCTTCACAACAAACTCCTTAGCTCCTGCATCCTTCACATCAAAGCTAACCTCATAGGTGTGGTTTGCGCCGCTCGACGATACGCGCGAAGCATTCTTGACGTAGGTAGAGCCATTGTCGGCATAGGTCACCGTAACGCTTGCAGGCACATCGGTCACACCGCTGGTCTGAACAACAAATCGGCGGGTGTAGTTGGAGTGATTGTAGAGGGTGGTAGCTCCATCGGCTGCCTCCCAAGTGGAGAGGTCGATGGAAATAGGATGCTGGTGATTGTAGATGGTTGCGGTGGAGACATTGGTCACGCCGTAGCCATTTTTGGTGGTCAGCTCAAACTCGTAGCTCTCGCTCCAAAACTCGCCACCAAGCACACCCACAATGAAAATCTCCTCGTGCGACCAGATGGGTTGCAACGTCTCGGTAACACCTGCGGGAGTGGTGTAGATGACCTTCGAGCGGCCCGTATCGACACTCTTAACAACCAACTGAGCCCACACGATGCTACTCTCGGCCGTAACGCCCTCGCACAAAATCTTGATTTCAGAGCCGGGCACATACCAAGCCTGCGAGGGGGTGATGAGGGCTTGCAACGAGCCTGCGGGGTAGTTCTTCACACACCTCACCGAGGCTGCCGTACGGCGGTTGGCGTAGTCCAAGACGCGATACTTGCTTTCGGTGTCGGTAGTGGTATAGCTGTAACCCTCGGTCTCTTGCCAACTATTTTCGCTGGTAAGATAGACCCTGCCACGGTGGTCGAGCACGGGGTGACCTGCAATCGTTTTGTCGTTGTCCTTGCTGACGGTGGAGGTCATATAGTCGCCCTTCTTGCCCACATAGTTCCACGACAAAACAAGCGACTGCAAGTCCCTATCCACACCTTTATAACCCGCGTAGGGGAAGAAGATGGCGTTGGCGCCCGTTCCCACAGTCTGGCCATAGGTGTTGCGGGAGGTTGCTGCATCCTCAAACACAATCGACATCTCGCTATGCAGAGGCACGCGATAGCCATAGGGGCAGGGGTCGTAGATGGTTTTGAGCATTGTTCCCTCGTCGGCGTGGAAGCCCCAGAGGATGTCGTTACGCTCATACATCCAGTTGAAGTAGTAGGCCTGCTGTTGGGCGGTGGGGAGAATCAGGAACATCGGATGCTCCACGCCGTCGCGCATAGTGGGCCTCGGGAACTGCACAATCTCGGCGGCATTGCGCTCGCGCGACGAATAGTCGTAGTAGGGCTTCGTGATGAGGTCCACACGCGAGTAGTCGAAAGAGTTGGGGCCCATAGAGGGGTCTTTCCTACCCCACTGATAGTAAAGACCATAGGTGGCGAGAGCTGTGTCGCCATTGTTGGCAGTTGCTTGGGTTGCACCCAAGTTGCGGTCGAGCAGGATGATGTCCGACTCACCATTCTCAAAGGTCTTTTCGGCTGGTGGATCGGTAATCCAGATGTGCCAGCTCCACAAGACTGTGCCATTCTCGTCATAGACTGCAATCACAGCGTTGCCCCTACTCTCGTGGTTGGGCACACGGAAGCGGACATAACCAAACATCAACTCGACGTTGGTCACCAGACCCAAGTCGCTCTCCCAGAGCAGACGTGCGCTCTTGGGCTTGATGTTGGCATTGGTGGGGAAGAGGGTCGAAGTACCGTGAGAGATGATACCGGGCTGGCCGTTACCGATGACGCTTGCGTCGAAGCAGTAGCCGTCGTACTGGATATATTTGGGTGTTACACCGTCGGCCTCAAACACCATATTACCATCCTTGTCGTACTCGGGCGTATGGTCGGGCGAAACAATATAGGTGTTGGAATAGCGATAGATAGCCAAGTTCTCGCCAGAGCCTCCTGCATTCTGAAAGACGGTCAAACGGGTCAAATCGTAGTAAATCTTCTCCTCCTCTTTCTCCAAGATTGCTGCAATAGTACCGTTGGTTCGGAGGTTGAGGTGGATGTCGTAGATATGGCCTGCGGTGAAGACATCCGACCCCAAATACTCACTCGGAATCTGCACATGGTAGATACCCGACGAGGTGTGAAGCATAATCTCCAAGTCGTGGTTGGGGCAGATGAGCGCATAGCCCAAGTAGAGCTCGCCCGAGCCGTCGACATCGGCAAACGACACAGGGAAGTGCACCTCCTCGGTCAGGTCGCTATTGGTATCGCCGTCGCCAAAGATGCGGCCCGTGCAAATCTCAATATTCTGCCAATCGTCCCAATCGTAGGCCTTGCCCTTGACACCCTTTTCGTAGGGCAGAGCCACCTTCACCGAGGTTGGCTGGTTGCCCATAATCACATTCTCAATTTGGCCCCACATCGCAAGGTTCTGTGGCGACTGCTCTGCTTTGGCAAAGATACGCACAGCCGAGAGGTAGTGGTAGTAGGTGAAGTGGTTGTCGTAATCGACTGCCCACTGGGTGGTCTCGCCATTGGAGTTGATAATCCTCTGCTGCGAGAAGCTACCAAAGGGCGAGGTGTAGATATTTGTGCCCTCGGCCATTGTGGGGTGGCCTGCGGGAACATAGTTGCTATGGTAGTGGGTCTGGTCGGAGGTGGCGTCGGGCGAGTGCCAGTGCTGACCCTCAATCATATCGCTCACCATAAGGTCGGTCTTGCCGTCCAACCCTGTAAACTGCACAGCCACAACACCATTGCCCTGTGCGTCGGTGGTCTCCACAACCTTGTCGCTGAATATCTCGCCAAACTTACAGATGGGCGCACTACCGGTGCCGTCGCCGCAGTTCATTGGGAACCAACCCACCATACGGGTGTGGTAGAAGTCGAGGGTGTCGGTTTGGTCGTGCTCGTCGGTGTGGATACGCATCTTGTAGGTCTGCACGGGGTCGAGATAGACCGAGCGGATGTGGTCTTTGTTGGGCGACGACATCAGCGTTGCCTCCAACAGGTAGGAGTCGGCCCAGTTGACGCTCTTGTAGTAGGGACTTGCACTGGGTTCTTCCAAAGGTATTTCGGCGGCGGTGTAGGTATAGAGGCCCGAGTCGTCGATGGCAATATCTTCGTCAAGGCGCAAGAAGTTGGCCTTCATTGCAACGGTAGTCTCGCCGTCAATCAGCGAGCGGGTGGTCATCCTACCCGACGCATAGGGGGGCAGAGCGTCGGCCTCAGAGCCAACACTCTCGGGCGAAATCACCATAGAGGGGCCTTTGCCACTGGGCGTATTTGTGCCTCCACCTCCAATTATCTCTTCTGGTTCGAGCATAGTGCAGCCCGCAAGCCCCACGAGGGCCACTGCTGCACACGCTATCCACTCTCTTACACTCTCTCTTCTCATCGTTATTGTAGTGTGTCGTATATCGTTCTGTTTTATCTTCTCTATTGTTGCTATTGGCCCTACTCCTTCATACAGCGCAGCGAGCGGCCATAGCTCACACCCTCGCCAGTAATCTGTCGGGATTGGGTGTTTGCTTTTTCATAGCTAAACGTACGGGTGTTGTAAGTACCATAAGGCATACCCGAGGTCATATAACCATAAGTCTGCACATTTTGGTGAGCACCCGTATAGTTTCGACGGCCAGCATAGGGGTAGAAGTTGTCGTCGAAACTATTTTTGATTGTCACAAAGCCATAGCCCGTATAACTACCCTCGGTAGTCCAATCAAACACAGTGTCCGCGCGGTTATCCGCACCGCCATAGCCATCAGAAGAGGTGCTTTCGGGATTCTCCAACCACACCTCGTGGAAAGGAGTACGGTAGCCCGGTGGGCAGGGGTCGTAGAAGGTCTTGGAGAAGTCCTCGCCTTTTCCGGTACCCATTACCGCATAACCCCACATCGCGGCGTTGGTCTCACTGAGTGAGAATTGATTGTACCAACGCGACTGAGTGCTGCCCTGACCCGCGGAGGTATAGACAAACATCAGGGGGTTCTCCACCGTATTGGTAATCTTCGTTGGGCCTTGCTGGCGGTTTATGGTAGTGTTATAGCTCCACGCACCCGAGCCGTCGAGGCTAAATGCCTTGCGCCAATAGGGGGCCGAGGGGAGATTAGCGGCGGCGGTGCCAGAGCCATTAGTATCAACGTCGGTCTGCATAATGGGGTCTTTCCTACCCCACTGGTAGTAGAATCCAAAGGTGGCCCAAACAGCCTCCATAGAGGTAGAAACATTGCCCTTATAGTCCACAAAGTCGAAGTCGGCAGTGGTTGCGCCAATCACAGGAGCTTGGGTTGCGCCCAAATATCTATCCATCATAGTCCTTCGGCCCGAGCCCCTATCCTCGGGGCGGGTGGAGGGCATCCAGATGTGCCAAGTCCAAAGTATCTTACCCGAAGCGTCGTAGGCTGCAAGGATAGCGTTACCGGGGTGGAAGTTGCCCTCACGAATAACAAACTCCAAGTAGCCATCTTTGAGCTTACCGTCGTTGAGAATCTCAATACATTGCAACTTCTCGACCATATTGTTGTTGGTGCCACCGCCGTCAATGTGGGCAGCCATCTCGGTAAAGTCGCCCTGCCACCAGAGGAAATCAACCAATGCGGGGGCAATAGTTGCACTCATACCGTCGCTGAAATCGAGCATCTGCTTGTTGGTTGAGCTACCAAAGGGCCACAACTCATAGACGCCATTGCCCCTGACTGTTGCCTTGAACTTATAGTAACCCGGCTCGGTAACGATGTAACAGTTGGCCGTTTGGCTCTCGCTCAAATCCACAACCGTAGGAGCGGTGGTGGTAGCAATACAGCGCACCGGTATGGCGTAGTTACACCACGACTTGTCGGAGCTACGCTCGGCTGTCTTGGAGGCAGTGTAGTAGAAGTTGTAGGGGGAAGTGCCGTTTTGGTAGTCGATACTCGACGTACGCATAGTCACACCCACAAACGAGGCATCTTCCACACCCGAGTCGTCCAAAACATCGGTTGCAGGCAACCATATATTCTCGCTCTGGCGGTTTACTGCCACACCCTTCTCCGAGAACGAATAGCCCGCCTGATTGACTTCATACTCCTCGAAGTCGCGCCAGAAGGCGTAGTTCGACACAAAGTAGCCGGGAGGACAGGGGTCGAAGATGGTCTTTTGTGGGTCTTCATAGTTGTCGCCCGTATCGCCCCACATATGGTCGTGAGCGCTACCCCAAGGGCCGCTCTCGTCAATCCAAGCACCTTCGACGTCGCCCTCGCCATATAGCACATTGGGGTCACCATCGGGGTAGAGGTTGTCGAGCCTAACTTTGGCACTGCTCGTCGTAAGACCCTCCTTCCTCAGAGGCGTGGGCCTACCCCACTGGTAGAAGAATCCGTGGGCAGGGTCGTTCACACCACCCACAGTAGGCTCGGCCGTGGTAGCGCCCAAGTTGCGGTCGAGCACCACAAAGCCATTGGAGCAGCCGATAGGCGTAGGCTGGGGAGTAATCCACAAGTGCCAAGTCCACAACAACTTACCACCCTCAGCGGGATTCTTGTCGTAGCCACCTACAAGCACGTTACCCCTTGCAGGAAGCACCTTGTTGTCCTTATTGACCTCATCACCCACAGTGGTTGTGTAGCCGTTTATATCGAAGAGCACCTTATTCTCCGTCAGAAGGTTGCTTTGGAGTTTGAAGATAGCATCGCCCGTAACGCCGTCGCCATTGAGGTCGAGGTCGGTGGGGAGGTCGTTCCACAACTCCTCCACCCAACCGGTGTTGAGTTTCGTGTCGGCCTCGCTCATACCCAGCAGCGCACCATTGCCATTGCCCTTGACGTTGCCGTCGAAGCTATACGAATAGTTGGCCGAGCGGATGATGTAGCAGTTGGAGGTCTCCGTACCACACAAGTCGTAGTACATATTAGCCGCCATATTCTCGTTGATGGGGGTATCGACAACCCAATCACTAACCAACACCTCTGAGTTGATCATACCGTGGTCGGAGAATCGCAACACAATGTCGTAGGCGTGGCCAGGACGGAAGTTACGCGCAATAGATACCTCTTGGTGAGCCGTCTGCGTGGAGGTCTTGACCGAAAGGCGCAAGATACCGTCGGCAGGAGGTCCTGCAATAGCCTCCGACACCATAACACTCTTGTTGATACCCAAAGGAAGTGCGGTAGGAGGATCGAAGGGGATGGCGGGGTTGTTGTGCAGAGGTAGCTCCTGAACGCCCAAGAAGTTGAGTACAAACTCATCGGCCGTTTCGCCATTGTGGACAGGCTTGCCATCGACCACCTCGATGCAGAGGTGGGGCAGAGTCATCTGCACCTGCTGAGGCACATTGTTGAGGGTTATCTCCTCAATCTTGCCCCAGTCGGCCACAGGAATCTCGTTGCCAAACTCGTCATAGGCAATCATAGCATAGACGTGCACGCGGAAAACACACAGCGCGTGGTCGAACTCCATAACTGGGAAGCCGGCAATCAGCGAACCCTCAATCATATTGCCATACATCACATCCTTCGAGCCGGTAATGTCGCTGGTGACATAGGTGGCCTTATCGTCGGAGAAGTAGGTACTGCCATCGTCGGCATCGTTGGGATTGGCGTCGGTGTCGGTCCAAGGATACCAAGCCACATAGCGCAACTCGCTGGTTGCATCGGGGAAGAACTGAGCTTGGCTCAGGAACTCAATAGGACGCAGGTTGCCACTCGTGCCATCGCTATTGCCCAAACGAGCCAAGATGGGTTTGTTCAGGGCGCGGAAGTCGGGGAAGCGGTCGGCCTCCTCCTTCTTACTCACCCTCGCCATACCGATGTCGAGCGTACCACCATAGGAGGGAATACGGATACCGAGGTTGCTATTGATTGCCGCGCGAGTATATTGCAACTGCGACCTCGTGGCCGCCTCGGCCTCGCTATCAACAGCCACATCCGTACGCGAAACTTTGCTTGTGGCAATACCACCCCACAACCTCACCTCGGTGGACGAAGGCTTCGCCTCGTCGAACAAATCATTGACGCAGCTGGTGGCCAAAAGTGCCATTGCCAACGTTGCTGCTATGTTAAATATACGTTTCATCATCTCTCTATCGTATTTTCGCCTCACACACATCCCTCTGTGCTTGTGCAAAATTTATGTTTTCTACTCTTATTTTAGTTCCTAAACAGTTTTTCCAATCTCCTAACCTCTCTTCGCGAAAACCTATTGGCAAATCGCTCCACGCGGGGGTTGTAGCCCACCTTTCGCCAAGCCAGATAGCACTCGCGTATCTCCCTACGCCATCCTCGGCGAATAAAATACTGGCCTGTGCGATCCCACGAGTCGTTCACCTCCACAACTACCGCACCTTCGTCGGTGATTGCCACATCCCAACCCGCCGCCTTACACCAAGGCATTGCCTGTTGGAATCGAATCACATCGGCTTTTATCTGCTCCCAATTGTCGATAACAACACCATTGAGTTGTGCACCGCTATCGGGGTGGGTCTGAATATCTCTTATGTTGCGCCAACCATCATACTGGATAGCATATCTAATCTCGCCACTCTCAACATCCACACACGCGTCCACATTGCCACCGCCTCCTGCGTTATCGACACAATTGCCCGCTCGGCCAATCTTGACAAATGCGGCAACTATCCTTGCGCTACCGTCGGGAAACAGGGTTGTCATAAAGCGCACCGTATTGACCGACGAGGGGTTGAACCCGGCAAACTGCGCCGTTTGCTCTACCAGTTGCTCGAAAATCAGTTGGTGCTCGCCCAACACCTCCGAAAGCAACACACTCTGGCCATTAAACAAATGCAACCTACAATCTTTTGCAAGATGTTCAATCTCCCTGACGACCCTCACACCTTCGCCGTGCGAATTCTCCGTCTCCTTGATGACGCACTGCCTCGCCTGTTTTTGTTGCAGTATGCGGCAGACATCCGCCACCGTCGAGGCAACAACATCACTCTCTTCCACCCTACCCTCGGGTTGATAGAAGCACAACAACTCAGCCTTGCGAACACCCACTCCTTCGAGCACCCTATGCGTTAGGAACTTGTTTCTCGACAAGGTGTAGTACTTTATCGGGTTGAGGGTTTTCAAATAGAGCCCCTGCTCTACCCAACCCAGAAAATCGTTCCTAAACTCCTCATCTCGCCTCTCAAACTCAAACTCGTAATACTCCTCACGAGTCAGCCTCTTTCTCCTGAACAGCCTTATGTAGTCAAAGAGTATCTTGACTCTCTGGCCAAAGGAGTCTGCCGGATATTTCGCAATCCAAGGCAGGAGCTTATGCCACTTGATCGACTGCATAAAAAAATCTCTTCTTTCCGTTGCGAGTTTGCCGAGTTATCTGTTTGCCACACAAGCGTGGAACCTCCTATTTGGCTGTAATGTCGGGCAACACCGTACCCTCAATGTAGTCCACATCCACCCAAGGTTTAATCGTGCCAACAAGGTTGATACCCGTATCGACCTCCATAGTGTAGGTGATGTGGTGGCCGGGCAACCAAATAGACTGAGTGCCGTGGGTAGCGTAGTTGAACAATTCAAACGTGGTTTCGTGGAAAACGTAGTTATCTGGCGAGCTGGCATCGTACCTCTCATTGACCCAGTAGCTCACATAGAGCCTACACGACGACTCCAACTGCTGAGGTGTGGCCAAGAAGCGCATTCTAACTCCGCCCTCGTCGTCACGCAATGCCAATGGGATGCAATCTGCTGGGGCGGCAATCCTTGGGTCTTCGCCCACGATGCTATAATCTGCATCCTTTGTGCCCGCTACCGTATATTGCCAAGCATCGGCATTGCTGCTGCCACTGCCATATTGGGCGGGCGAAGGACAGGTCATATTGGCCTTGCGGAAGAAGCCCGTCAGGCGCAACTCACTCAGATAGACTCCCTCCGACTCAAACGAAATATGCTTAGCTATATTCACCTCCACCAACGACACAGCGTGTTCCATATCGAGTTTCACAATGGGAGGACGCGAGCCCGTAGGCACAGCATAGACAAAACTCTGCGAGAGCAGGTAGTCCACCATAGCCTCTTTGTTGGTGGGGTCGTAGGTCTGAGGCTGGGTAATCTCAATGGTGGTGGGCGAGTTGATTACCAACGAGCCATTTGATGTGGCCGACTGGGGGCTGTAAGCGTTGGCCAAGAAGTTGTAGCGCACACCCGTCTCCCAATCCTGTGTATTGGTGGGCAACCACTCCGACGTCTGGGGGTCGCGGAAGAGCTGGGCATTGTTGTAGATTGTTGTACCACCCTTAGTGGCCGTAACCCTCACGGGGATGGTGTGGGCATTGACCTGCTCTTGGTCTATCTCGCCTCGGGTGGTCACATCAATACCACCACTCGACACCGAAAAACGTATGGTCGAGTCCACCTTGGGCTCAAAAACCTGCTCGCAACCAACAAAGGCTACCAACGCCAAGGCTGCTGCTATGTAATTTCTGATTTTCATCTTCCTGCTCATTATTTGGTTCTACTCAATGGGGAACAGATCAACATCGTCCTTCACCCAATCGACCACCCTCACATCGCACACGATGGTCGTGGAGGTCAGAGTAAACGTATAGACATATTTTTTGCCTGCCTCCCACTCCGTTGGAGTGAACAAGCCCAAATCGAGGGTGGTTGGTGTGGCGCCAATGGTCATATTGATTTTCACACCCTGACCCAAGAGCGACTGAGGCATAACAATAACTCCTTCGACATTCTCATAGAGGCTATATATTTTCGACAGATTCTTGGGCATAGGCGAGGTGGTACAAAGGCCATTGTAGAGGCCCGACCCCACACCCACCTTATCGGCTGCTACATCGACCCTCACATCCATCACTCCATTGGCAGCTCCTCCCAAAGAGCCGTCCCTACCAAAGACAATAGCGCCCTTATAGCGCAAACCTTCGAGCGATATGTTGCTAACACCACTAATCTCGCCCATAGCATTGATGAATTGGAATTTTATCATTGAGAGTGTGTGCTTCATTGCCAAAGGCACGGGGGCGGTGGTTGCGTCGGGATTGGAGAGGTCGCGGCTATTGAAAGCACACATATAGTCCACGTTGTTGGCCGAAGTGGTTGTGCCGAGTGTGATGTTGCTACGAGTGAGCGTACCGGCCACAGGGTCTATCACGCAGTCGCTCTCTGAGTGGGGGTAGATTGCCCAGAATTCGTGCAAAGCACCACGAATCCAACGACGCACGGGGGTATAGTTCCATTCGCCGTCGTAGGTGAGTTTAGAGTTGTCGATAAGGATTTTGTTGTTGTTGGCTGCATTATTGACCACACCCCACACACCAATGCCATCGCCCGACGAGCAAGCCGACTGCAACGAAGCGTCGTCCAAAATAACGGCACGGCCCTCGGCATCGATTGCCTCCGACGAGAAACTAATCTGCTCCTGCTGGCCACCAATGGGCTCTTTGGTGGAGTCACACGCGGACATTGCAAGCGCACACGCGCACGCAAAAAGAAAGCCCGCAAAATATGTCATTTTTTTCACTCTCATTCTAACAAAATTTTCTGCCAACCAGAGCGCATCTCATAGCTACGCTATGCGTTGGCACACTACATCAGCAACAAAAATAGAATTTTATTTGGAAAAATACTCTTTTTTCCTCCTTTTTGTTCTTTATTTCCACCTTATTCGTTTTGGGGTGGAAATTTTGCACATCATAAAAACACAAAGAGTGCAGGGTCGGCTCTCGACCCCACACTCCTCTTTTTCGCATTTGGCAACCTATCGGAAGCCTCTCTTATTCACCTATTTACTCACCACCTTCGACACCTCCTCGAAGAGCTCGCAACGCTCCTTCGAGAGGCTCTCAATGGTGGCTTTGGGCGCAAAGACAAATCGTACATATCCGAGCAACTTTGTTGCCCAACGCATATAGTTCGACGAGTAGATAATCATCAGCGGGAAGGCCACCAAATAGCCCAATCCGCCAATCCAATTTCCGCAACACAACATCACCACAACAGGCACCAAACCACACAGAGGATAGGTCACCAACAGGGTGGCGGCGAGGTTGATTGAGCCCCAAAATTGGTGGTCCTTAATGAGCAGTCTATTGACCAACAAGGGGGCTACAAACACCAGCCAAGTGGCGGCAATACTCGTTGTAAAGAGGGGCAATCCTACAACCATCAGAAAGCTCCACAACAACGCTCCTCCCACACTTGGTTTAGCCTCGAAAAGCCAGTCGCGGAGGCCTAATTTCTTCATCTTACGCGCCACATTTTTGACCCTGCCAAAGAGCTCATCCATCTGCTCGGGATTGCGCTCGGTGGCCTCTTTCAGGCGTGCAACCAACTTCTTGTCGGCCTGCAACTTATCGGGCAGATAGGAGGGTTTGAGCGACAAGCTGCGGGCAAAAGCCTCACCCGCCTCGCTCTGGCGCAAGAAGTCGATAGCTTCGTAGTGGTCGAGGTCCTCAACATTGAGCATCAGCCCCTCAATCTGACCCCTAACCTCCTCGTTTACCTTAGCCATAACCTCCCTCGGATTGCTCTTAAACTCCTCGTAGTAGGGCGACAAGGCCACGGGCTTGCCAAAGAGAATCATCATATCCTCTCGTGGCAGGCGATAGTGGGAGTAGTGGTTGGCTGTTGGCATCACATATACCTCTCGCTCGAAGCCCGCCTCCTCGGCAGCCCCGAAAGCCATCTTCAAGTATGCTTGCGAGAAGGGACCGAGCCAGCGTTTGTTTTGGTGTTGTCCCTCGGGATAGAGCACCACCGTCTCGCCGTGCGAGAGCGACTTGGCCACCTCCTCCAAAGTTCCCTTATTTTTGGCCACGCCCTTAATTCCGTCGAACTTGGCACGGTAGGCGGGCAGAGCACCCAACCACCTGATAATCTTGTCGAGTAGGGGGTGCTTGAAGACACTCGCGCGCGCCAAAAATCGAGGCTTGCGGTCGGAGAGAATAAAGACCAGTGCAAGGGGATCGATAAGGCAGTTCTGGTGGTTGGAAACAAGCACCACGGGGGTGCCATCTTTGGGCATACGCTCCCTGCCGGGGGTATAGATATGGCGGAAATAAATGGGATGATTCACAAGACTCAGATAGCGACGAAACAGAGTCGCCACCCACCCTCTCTTGCGAGGTTTCAACCACTTGTCGTGTTCGTTGGATTGGCTATTCATATCTCCTATAACTTTTGATTCAACTTCTTCTCCAAGGCTGCCACTACCATATCGGCACAGCCCTCAATACCAAAGACACTGCTATTGAGCGTCAGGTCGTAGCTCTCGGCCGCGCCCCACGCCTTAAAGCTGTAATAGTTGTAGTATGAGGCTCTTTTGCGCTCCGAGGTGGCAATCATATTGCGACACTCCTTCTCGCCCTTGTCGCAACACTTCATAAGGCGACCAAGGCGGTCCTCCTCGCTGGCTGTGACAAAGAGACTCAGCAAACCGGGGTGCTCCCTAAGCACATAGTCGGCACAACGGCCCACAACCACACACGAACCCCTCTCGGCCAAGGCCAAAATAGCGTCGCTCTGCAACCCAAAGAGGGTGTCGTTGTTGATGTAGCCCGAATTGATCATCGAGCCAAAGCTCCATATACCCGTACCCAGAGGTGTTACATTGCTAGTGTGCTCGTCGGCACGCTCGAAGAACTCAGCCCCAACACCACTCTGACGTGCAGCCTCCTCAATAACCTCGCGATTATAGACAGGCACACCCAAGCGGCGACCAAGCTCCTCGGCCAAAAGGCGACCACCGGCCCCCAGCTGACGGCCAATGGTTATGACAAACTTTTTCTCCATATATATATTGTTATTTCTATGGTCTTACGCTACTATTGCTGGTCGTTAGGCTGCTCCTCGAAACTCCTAAAACCAATGCTCGAAGGCGACTTCTTAAACCTCCTAACCAATCCTACCATAAGCACCGCAGCCACAACGGTGGCGATAGCGTCGGAGATGGGCATAGCCATCCACACACCCTCAATACCGTAGAACATTGGCACTACAACCAAGCAGGGAATCAAGAAGAGCACCTGACGTGAGAGCGACAAGAATATGGCCTTGTTGGCCATACCGATGCTCTGGAAGAAGTTGGAGGCCACCATCTGGAAGCCCACAATGGGGAATACCGACACTACAATACTAAATCCCTTGGCGGCAATAGCAATCATCGTTGGCTCATTGGCAAAGAGCGACACCACAACCTCGGGCATAAGTTTTCCCACAAGGAAGGCGATAATGGTTGTTATGGTTGCCCACATCACAGTCACCCAAAAGACCTTCAACACCCTGTCGTACTTGCCGGCGCCGTAGTTGTAGCCCGCAATGGGTTGCATACCCTGATTGAAGCCCATAACCACCATAACAAAGAGGAAGATGATGCGATTGACAATACCATAGGCACCAATGGCCAAGTCGCCACCTCCCTCACTCAGTTGGTCGCCATAGCGACGCAGCTGATTGTTGATGAGCAGCACCACAAAGCACGAAGCCATATTCATCAAGAAGGGCGAAAGACCAATCTTGATGGACTCACGGGCAATCTTGCCGTCGAAGGAGAAAATTTTACCATTCTCGAAGTGCAACACCTCGCCTCGATTGGAGAATATGCGTAGCTGCCACGTCAGCGACACCACCTGAGCCAGAATGGTCGCTATGGCCGCACCCTTGATACCCATATCAAAGACAAAGATGAACAGCGGGTCGAGAATAGCGTTGAGCACCACCGTCAATATCGTGGCCCACATTGCCACCTTAGGACGACCCGCCGACCTGAGCACCGCATTGAGTCCCAAATAGAGGTGGGTGACAACGTTGCCCAAGAGGATGTATATCATATACTCGCGTGCATAGACAATGGTATTGTCGCTCGCACCAAAGAAGTAGAGAATGGGGTCTAAGAAGAGCAGGCCGAAGAGCATCAAGAGCACACCCAAGACCACATTCATAGTCATAACATTGCCCAGCACCCTGCGGGCCACCTTATGGTTCTTTTGGCCCAAGAGCATCGAGACAAGAGCCGACGCACCCACACCCACAAGCGAGCCAAATGCCGCCGAGATGTTCATCAGCGGAAAGGTCACAGCCAAGCCTGAAATAGCCAACGAGCCCACACCCTGACCAATGAAAATACTATCGACCATATTATAGAGCGACGAGGCCGTCATCGCAATAATCGCCGGCACGGCGTACTGCCTCAACAACCCCCCGATGCTCTTCTCTCCCAACTCGGTGGGCGAATTGATTCTTTTCTCTTTCTCTGACATTTTTCTTTCTTTTTTCTTTTCTCCGCTTTTTTACAAAAAAGAGAGCTTGCTGTCCTCTCGTCACAAGACGGAGCTTGCCCCGCTATTTCACCTCGCAATGTACCACCTCAATGCCGCTACGCTCCAACAAACCGATGCCGTCGGTATTGTGGTAGAGGTCGCTATATACAACTCTCTTTATGCCGGACTGAATAATCAGTTTTGAGCACTCCATACAGGGCGAGGCGGTGACATAGAGGGTGCTACCCTCGCCCGAGTTGTTGCTCTTGGCCAGTTTGGTTATGGCGTTGGCCTCGGCGTGAAGAACATAGGGCTTTGTAAGGCCGCTCTCGTCCTCGCAGATATTCTCAAAGCCCGACGGAGTACCGTTGTAGCCATCGGAGATAATCATCTTGTCTTTGATAATCAGCGCACCCACTTGGCGACGTATGCAGTAGGAGTTCTCGGCCCACACACGCGCCATACGCATATAGCGCTCGTCGAGTTGCCTTTGTTTATCTTCTTTGTATCCCATAGTTATCGAATTGAAAATTATTTGGCTTTCAGCAGGGCACGCTTTTGCTAAAAAAGTTTTTTCTTGGAGGCCGTAACCACAAAATCTTTTAGGTAGAAGGGCTCGAAGTAGGCCACATCCTCTGTCTGGCCTGCGGCAAGTTTACGCTCAGCCTCGGCACACAAACCGCGGGCCGAGGGGGCTACATTGACACACTCTGCCCACTCCAATATGCCCGAGCACTTAGGCGCTCCGTTGCCGAAGATGACCAGTTTGCGGTTGTCGAGCAGCACCTCGCTGAAACTCTTGTCGGTAACCACCTCGGCCACCACCTCGCCCAGAGGGTTGAGTGAGGTGTCGAACAACTCGGCATAGACCTCCATCCTGCGTGCGTCAATCATTGGGCAGAGGGCAACCCTCTCCCACTCGTCGATGTCGAGTATGCCCGCCTCCACCTCCTCAACGAGGCAGGCTGCAAGCGAGCGCAACGAGTCGATAGCCACAAGCGGAATACCCAACGCATAACACATTCCCTTAGCAAACGACACTCCTATTCTCAGGCCGGTATAGGAACCCGGACCTTTGCCCACAGCCACAGCGTCGAGCTCATCGGGGGAGATGTTGTGCTCACGCAACAACTCCTCCGTGAAGACCCCCACCTTGCGTGCGTGGTCTTTGCCGAGGTCGCTCTCCCTGAGCGCAATCATCTGCCCATCGCGGGCCAATGCCACCGAACAGATGTCGGTGCCTGTTTCAATACATAAAATCAGACTCATTCCCAAAATTGAAAATTGAAAATTGAAAA
>JAGBVY010000120.1 GCA_017630115.1 Tidjanibacter sp.
CAGTGTATGAACTACAACGTGGGTGTTGATGCAACCTTGTGGGGTGGCCTGCTGGGCATCGAGGCCGATGTGTTCTACAAACACGAGTACGACAAACTTGCAAGCGGAACAACGGGTGCATATCCTCCTTCGATGGGTGGCTACTATTTTTCGAGTGCCAACGTGAACGAGGTTGACTATCGTGGTTTCGACTTGACCTTCTCGCACTACAACAAGATTGGTGATTTCAACTATGGTATGAAGTTCATCTGGTCCTATGCTTATGCTCGCTGGTTGCACTACGCAGGTGATGCAAACGACACTCAGGACTACAAGCGTATGACCGGCAAGCAGGTTGGTAGCCAGCTTTCGCTCATCGCCGAGGGCCTCTACCAGAGCTGGGAAGAGATTGAGAATTCGGCCATCGACTCCTCTCGTCCTCCCTATCCCGGTTATATTAAATATAAAGATGTGAACGGTGATGGTAAGATTACCCTCGCACAGGACCAGGGCTATTTCAGCCGTGCAGCAACTCCTACCCACACAGGCTCGTTGAACTTGTTTGCCGAGTGGAAGGGCTTCGATATCGACGTGCTCTTCTCCTATGGTGCAGGTAACGACGTTGCTCTGATGGGTCTTTATGTTGGTGTTCAGGGTGCAACCGACTACATCCAGAGCCCCACTGCCTTCACTCGTCCCTTCTACCAGTATGGTAACTCGCCAAGGTACCTGATGGAGAAATCGTGGGTTGAGGGTGAGGACAACAGCGATGCAGAGTTCCCCCGCTTGGAGTACACCCCCAGCAGTATGGGTAATGGCTACTGCTCGACCTTCTGGAACAGGGACGGTAAGTACCTCCGTTTGAAAACCGCATAGGTTGGCTACACCTTCCCCAAGAAGATGTTTGCAAAGATTGGTATTGAGTCGTTGCGCATCTACGCCGAGGGCTATAACCTCTTCACTTGGAGTGAACTCAATAAGTTCAACATCGACCCCGAGGCTCCCGGTGTAAACAATGGTTACTATCCCCAGCAGAGGACTATCACTATGGGTCTTAAAGTTACCTTCTAAACGAAATTACGACTATGAAAAGAGTATTCAATATAATGTTCGCACTCGTTGTAGCAGGCCTTGCTTTGACATCGTGTAACGATTGGCTCGATGATGTGGAGCAGACCAGCAAGGTTAGCGACGAGATTGTATGGGAGCAGGAGAGTTCGGTGGATGCCTACATCAACAGCTTCTACACCTACCTGCACAGCTATGGCCCATTTGGTACTGCCCAGTATCAGGGCAACCTCACCGAGGCACTGACCGACACGTTCAACTACGGTGGTTCGAGTATTGGCGCACGCTTTGGCCACGCCTACTTCCTGATGACTACACCCAACTCCATCACTGCCGATGGCGAATGTATGTATAGCATCTGGAACAACGTCTATAACCACATCCGCCGTGTAAACCAATTCCTCGAATTGCAGAAGAAATATTCGGAGTTTCCCGACAATATGAACCTTCGTTGGGAGGCTCAGGCTCGTTTCTTCCGTGCATTCCTCTACTTCCAGTTGGCAAAACGCCACGATGGTGTTATCCTCTACGAAACGCTTCCCACCGATGGTCAGCGCGACCGTAGCACTGCCGAGCAGACTTGGGACTTCATCGCTGCCGACCTCGATTTTGCAGCTCTCAACCTGCCCGAGGAGTGGGATGCAGCCAACTACGGCCGTGTAACCAAGGGTGCTGCCTATGCGCTCAAATCGCGTGCAATGCTCTACGCTGCTTGCCAGTGCGATGACGATGCGGAGAAACAGACCTCCTATTGGCAGGCTGCTTTTGATGCTGCCGAGGATGTTGAGGAGCTGATGATTTACGGCTTGGAGAAGGATTACGCTAACGCTTGGAAGGGTAACAACTCGGAGTCCATCTTGGAGTTCAACTACGACAAGAACAACGGTCCCTACCACTCGTTCGACAAATACTACACTCCTGCTTGTGATGGCTACGAGTTTGGTGGCCTTGGTGCTCCCACCCAGGAGATGGTTGAGTGCTATGAGACCAAAGACGGTAAGAAGGTTGATTGGACACCTTGGCACAGCACCACCACCCAGACTCCCCCCTACGACCAGTTGGAGCCCCGCTTCCACGCAACGGTTATCTACCGTGGTAGCACTTGGAAGGGCAAAAAGATGGATTGTAGCGTTGCCGGTGTGAATGGCGAGTGGGCAAAATATGGCCCCGAGAACGGTACCAACTATGGTAAGACCATCACGGGTTACTTCTTGCGCAAACTCCTCGACGAGAGCCTTCTTGACGTGAAGAACGTGGAGAGTAGCCAACCTTGGGTTGAGATTCGTTTTGCAGAGGTACTGCTCAACAAGGCAGAGGCTGCATTCCGCCTGAAACAGAATGGCCTCGCATTGGAGTCGCTCAACAAGGTGCGTGCAAGGGTTGGCCTTCCTGCCAAGGCCTATTCGACCGATGCACAGCTCTTTGCCGACATCCGCAACGAGCGCAAAGTGGAGCTTGCCTATGAGGGCCACCTCTTCTGGGATATGCGTCGTTGGAAGTTGGCTCACATCGAGTATAACCACTACCGTACCCACGGCTTCAAGATTAACGGTGCCAACAATACCTATGAATATATAGAGTGTGATTTGGCCGACCGCCTCTTCAACGAGAAATACTACATTCTGCCCGTGCCCCCAGCAGAGCGTCAGAATAACCTCTCGATTGAGCAATATCCATCGTGGTTGTAAACCTTTTTTAACTTCGAATAGCAATGAAAAACAGAATATTTACAATTTTAGCCTCGCTTGCAGTGGTGTTCACTTTGGGTGGTTGCCAAACTCCCGATGATTTTCCTGCTGTGCGTGATGCCAATGCTCTGACACGTTTTACGGCCGAGTTTGTTAATGACGAGAGCGACGAAAACGAGTTCAAAGCAGAGATTGACCACGTTAATCACATTATCAACGTGGTATTCCCATACAACTACCCCCGCACCTCCAACAATGTCCTCACCGTGGATGTGTTGACCAAGATGAGGGTTTCGGCCGTGGTTGAGAACAACGTGGTGATTGAGCCTGCGTTGCTCTATATGGACCTCACCAAGGAGAATGTAATCACCGTTATCGACGACCTCGAAAACACTCGCACGGAGTACACCGTTAAGGCCGAGATTCGCAAGAGTGCCGAGTGCCTGATGACCTCGTTCAGCATTCCTGCAATGGATGTTACGGGTGTGATTGCAGGCAAGAATGTGTCGATTGTTAGCATCGATGACATCGGTACCCAGACTGCCGCAGTGGATATTTCGCACGGCGCAACAATGCAGCCCGACCCACGCACCACCGCACTCAACTGGGATGAGCCTCAGACCATCACCGTTATCGCACAGAACGGCACCGACAAGACCGAGTATCAGGTTGTTAAATCGGTACCCAACAAGTTGCCCAACGGTATCCGTCCCGGTAGTGGCGTTCTGCTGTGGGTTAAGAAACTCGCCGAGGTTGAGGGTATTGCCAATCCAGTGAACGTAACTTCGATTGCTGCCACCGGCAAGTACCTTGTAATTTGCGAGAAGGGAAATTCGAAGGCTATCGTGCTGAATGGTACTAAGGGCGACAATGTGGGCACTATGGATATTAGTATGATGTCCAGCGCACAGGCAACCGTTACCTCTGACGATAAGGGTAACCTCTTGCTTGCCAGCCGTTTCCACAATGGTTCGGGTGTAACAGAGGATTTGCACTTCTACAAGGCAAGTGGTGTGAACGATACATTTACCCACTGGTTCACCACTCCTGCTGCATCATTGAAACTCTATCGCGCAGGTCGCCACACCTCCGTAACGGGTGATATCAATGGTGATGCAATCATCTCCACACCCCAATTAGAGGCAAATGTGAAAGGTGTATATTGGGAGGTTAAGAATGGTGAGATTGCTACTCCTGTTCTGTTCGATACAAAGAGGTTTTGCAACTGGCAGAGGGCTGGCGATATCATCTTCGAGAAACCAACTATGCCCAGCAACTACTTCGTAACTGCCCACGCAAACGAGGCAAGTGGTTTGAAACGTTGGAGCTACTACCAGA
>JAGBVY010000121.1 GCA_017630115.1 Tidjanibacter sp.
ATGCCCCACTCCTCCTCATAGACCCAGTCGGGCATACCGTTGATGACGTGATTCCACTCTCCGTCGGAGGTAATTTGGTAGGTAAACTTCTGGGCCAAATCGTTGATGAAGATGTTGTTGTCCTTCACATAGGCCACCTTCTGACCGTCGGGCGAGAAGAGGGCGTAGCGCACATCGTTGCTCTCATCCACAGCACAGAGTGTCCCATCTACCCTGTCGTAAACCACATATTTGGAGAAGTGGGAACGACGATACAGAGGGCGCGAAGAGAGGCAAAACATAATCTTACGCTCGTCGGGCGAGAAGGTATAATCCGCAACCCTACCACCAAGCTCCAAGAGGGTCAAATCTACAAGTTTCTCCTTCTGCTCGTGGTTTTTGTAGGGGTGACGCCAGATAGCGCCCCCACTCATTGTGGTGAAGTGTTCGCCGTCGAGCATAGAGTTGAAGCCATAGACGCTCTTCTGAGCAAAGCGGCCACTGGCGATGTCGGCATACTCAAACTTGGGCTGAGCATATACTCCCATCACCATACAAAGGGTGGAGAGAATAACGAGCAAATGTTTTTTCATAATGGGTTTGGTTGGTCTATTTACTTGGTTGTAGTTCTGTGTTGTCTAAAACTAAAAAAACTCGTGCCGTTGTCGGCCGCAAAGGTACGTCAAGCATACAGCTAGGTCAATACCAACAATTTGTGATTTTCGTCTGCCCAGCGTAGCTACTATTGACTATTTACACGCTTTCAGGCTCATATCGAGGCTCTTGATTTGGTGGGTCAGTGCTCCAACAGAGATGTAGTCCACACCAGCCTCGGCATAGGCCCTCATTGTTTCGAGCGTAATGCCGCCCGACGACTCGGTACTGCAACGACCTGCCACCTTCTCGACAGCCTTTCGGGTCTGCTCAGGAGTGAAGTTGTCAAACATAATCCTATCAACGCCTCCTGCCTCAAAGACCAAGTCGATGTCCGAAAGCGAGCGCACCTCGCACTCGATTGGAATATCCTTACCCACACGGGTCAAATACTCCCTAACAGCCTTGATTGCGGGCTTAATACCGCCGGCAAAGTCGATGTGGTTGTCTTTCAGCAGCACCATATCGAAGAGGCCGATGCGGTGATTTTCGCCACCACCAATCTTCACAGCCATCTTGTCGAGCACCCTCATACCGGGAGTGGTCTTGCGTGTATCGAGCACCTTGCAAGCAGTACCTTCGATCTGTTTGGCGTAGATTGCCGTTTGGGTTGCCACGCCACTCATACGTTGCATAATGTTGAGCACAATGCGCTCAGCCTGCAAGAGAGTGCGGATGCGGCCCTCAACATAGAATGCCACATCGCCCACCTTGACCCTCTGACCGTCGGCCACCAAAATCTCAATCTCGATTGTGGGGTCGAGCCTGCGGAATACTGCCACAGCCACCTCTATACCCGCCACAATACCATCCTGCTTGATGAGCAGTTTCATCCTACCACGCTCTTCGTCAGGAATGGTTGCAAGCGAAGTGTGGTCGCCATCGCCAATATCCTCACGGATGGCAAGTTCAATCAGATTCTCTACAAAAGGTACATATTCTGCTTTCATATCTTATTCTATTACGTTTTATTTCTGGCCCTTAATATAATCATTTCTCGCACGCACGCAGACATCTCGCGCGCATAATGCGCATATTAGTGACAAAAATATACATTTATTTTGAAAATTGCGTATCTTCGTACCACTTTTTGAACATACTACCACATTTTAGACGTCGTTGTATCAACCAACCACAAACAACCACAACCTCAATGGCTAAAATTGGCATTAACGACTTTATCGACACTCTACTATTGGGTGGCGATATGTTCCGCACACTCAAAGGTGTGGAACCACTATTCGACCCCTATGGCCGACCTCGGTTTGTAGCCGGTCGCCAAGGGCCCATATTCCGAGTAAGGATTGGCAATGAGCACTTTGCGCTGAAATGCTACTCCCACTCGGCCCACTCTCTTTTGCCCCTACACAACCTACTGGCCGAGTTAAACTCGCCACTCATCGTCGTGCCCTCGCTGCTGATTCAGGAGTTGTGGGTGGGTCATAGCTATGCCGACGTTGCGCTCTACCCTTGGGTGGAGGGACAGACGCTTGACTGGGAGCTACGACACTGGCTGCGTAGTGGCCAGACCGACCGATTGGCCCACTTGGCCGAAGGATTCACCCGTTTGGCCTCGGAGATTCTTGCAGGCTCGTGGCGTCACGGCGACCTAAAACCCGAAAACATTATCGTTGAGCCGTCGGGCCGTATGAGGCTCATCGACTGCGACGGACTCTACCACCCCTCGCTCAGTTGGCAGGGACAAGCCGGCACACCGCCCTATGTTCATCCCGAGCGACGTGATGCCTACGACGAGCATATCGACGATTACTCCATTGCTCTGATTGCCACCTCACTCTACGCGCTCTCGATTCAGCCTTCGCTCTTTCGCGAGGAACTTATGGTGGCGCTCCCCACGCTCGGCACAACTGCCCACATCGCTACACTCTTCAAGCACAACAGTCACCTCGTCGGCCTACTCAGTGCGCTCAACTCAAACGAATACAAAATTACCGACCTAAACCACACACTACAATGTATTCTGCACAAATAACACGTCAGCACAAAGGGGCGATTCTGCTACTACTCGACCTCTCTGGCTCTATGGCCGAGAGGGTTGTGTTCGAGGGGCGCTCAATGACCAAATCACAAGCACTTGCCGAAGCTGTAAACTCCCTCATACAGGAGTGCATAAATCGTTCACGCCGAGAGCGTTCCACAGCCGATTACTTCGACATTGGAATAGTTGGCTATGCAGCCGACGAGGCCACGTCGTTGCTGAAAAACTCTTGGCAAAGCATAGTTGCTCTGGACAACACTCCAACCCCCACACAATCTCTCCGACTGCGACGAACACTGCCCGACGGACGCTCGGTGGAGACCATTGTCGAGAGGCGCTGTTGGATTGAGCCCGAGGCCAAAGGTCGCACCCCAATGGGCAAGGCATTTCAGTTGGCACGAAGGATGTGTCAGTCGTGGTGTTGCAAGCACCCCGATAGCTTTCCGCCCATAGTTATCAACATCACCGATGGGGAGGCCACCGACGCCACAGCCGAAGAGATTGGTGCGCTCGCTCAGTCGCTTCGCAGCCTCTCCACCAACGATGGCAACCTACTTCTGATGAACATCCATCTTGCATCGGAACACGACACCCCCACCGAGCCGCTACGTTTTCCAAACGAGGGCACACCCCTACCCAATAATCGCCACGCTCAATTACTCTACAACATTTCGAGCCCACTGCCTGAGCTTTACAACGCAGCAATAGAGGAACTTACGCACACTCCTCCGCCCTATCGTGCAATATGCTACAACGCCTCATTGGATGAGTTGGTGGGTCTGTTGGCAATTGGTTCGTTGAGTATGGACAGAATAATTTAACACCACGACTATGACTCCTCTACTCCCCATAGGTGCCTACATTGAGTGTCTGCAAAACAGCGAGCTTCTTGCTCCCGAATTGCGTCACCTCTTACCCGCCGACAACTTCGAACGAGAAGGATTTTTCGCCACATCTAAGTGGCTCAATTTCCTGCTCCACGACAACGAGCGAGAGTATATTTTGACCACTCCACAAGCAGGGCAATTTGCCCGTTCGGAAAGAGCTATCCAAATGCGTGTGGTCCACACCCGCAAATGCGATTATCTTGCCGATTGTCAATACATTCCAAATGCGCTCACACTCTTCAACAGTCAAGCCAAGAGCCATCTGCAAGCAGCCATTCTACAACCCCACCACACCCCTCTCTACGACTTCGTGCGTCGGCATTGCAGCCCAACTCATCGCGCCCACCTACACAGTGCATTGGAGAGCATTTGGCACTGCGCCCACACGCTCACACAGACGGGTCTGAGGCACGGCTCGCTAACCAGCACCAACATTGCCTTCACACCCGAGGGGAGCGTAAGGATACTCAACTACCCTATTGTAGGCCCGGCCAAATGCGACGATATGGAGGCATTGGCCAAAGCAGCCATAGCAATCTACATTGGTGGCTCCGAGTTGAGCGCTTTCAAGCTACTTGCGGAACTCAGCAACACCCCTCAGCACAACCACAACAAAACACTCCGAACGATTGCCTCGGCTGCCGAACACCACGGCATCGGTCCCCTTGCCGAGCTCTCAAAAGCCATACTCCAAAAGGCCAATCACAGCACCCTGCTAATGTTACTCCAA
This sequence comes from Tidjanibacter sp., assembly GCA_017630115.1. Taxonomy (GTDB): domain Bacteria; phylum Bacteroidota; class Bacteroidia; order Bacteroidales; family Rikenellaceae; genus Tidjanibacter. The sequence goes on from JAGBVY010000121.1 coordinate 4,250, forward strand.
AAGCTCGCCAGAGAGCCTTTCCACCCTCTTACGCTGCTTACTCAAATGCTCAAAACCCGCACTCACAACCCTCTGAGAATCATTCCAACAGAGCACCCCAAACAGACCGAGCCTCACATTAAGATAGACTTCTCGCTCTGCGACCAAGTAATGCCCGCAAGCGACCTCATAGTGCGTTATCGTCGGGGCAACTACTGGGGTTATGCCCACTACAACGGCGAGCAGATTGGGGTGGAAAAACCTCTGCTTGGAGCAACCGATTTCGAGGAGGGACGTGCAGTAGTGCTGACCGAGCGTGGCTACGGAATGATAGATAGCAAGGGCCGTTTTGTCTTGGGCGACCATTGGAGTGAGATTTGTTGGTACTGCAACGAGAACATAGCTACCGCCGCCGACAACGATGGTCGTTGGCACATCTATGACCGTATGGGTCATCAACTCTCGGCTGTGGCCTGCGACTGGATGGGCGACGCCTCCGAGGGCTTTGTGGTGGCACGCCGAGGCAATAAGTATGGCTACTTCTCAACCAGCGGCCACAAGCGCACCGACTTTATCTACGACGAGGCTTACGGTTTCTCCAATGGCGTTGCCCGCGTCTGCCACAATGGCCACTACTACCACATCGACACTTCGCTACACCACCTCTCTGCCCGTCTCGAACACGCCCTCGAAAAGGAGTAAAACTCGCCCCCATGATACAAAAAAGATTCCCCGCCTAGGTTTCTCTTGGCGGGGAATCTTTTATTCGTTAGTTGTTGCGTTTATCCTATCGTATGCGGTCGAGCGAGCGCACCAACATCTCGTCCTTCCAGATGGCACGAATGGCGAGCCACACAAGAATTATGCAGACTACGGGGAAGAATGTGGGCGTGGTTATCGACGACATCGAAATGGCACTCTCGGCCTCCACAGCACGAGTAATGCCAATGGAGTACCACAGCGAGAAAATCTGTGCACCAACAAGCAGCACCACCTCGGCACACAAAAAGCGAATTTGAGCCAAGCGATTCTTATAGAGCCATATAACCACAAAGGGCACAAGGGCACACAGGGCAAAAACCACCCCTACCCACCAAAAATCAAAAGCAACAAGCTCCTGCTCGATACCATCTACGGCATAGTGGGCCATAGGGACAAAGCAGAGTACCGTCATCAGCACCGCGACGGCCAAAAGATAGAGCGTTTGTATTCTCTGTAACATACTTATTGTAATTTAGGTATTAGTTGCAATTAAAACTCGATAGTCGTTTATCTAATGCTCGTCAGAAGCAATCTCCTCGTCGATAAAGTAGTGGTTGCGCTCAGGAGCATTGCGGTTGATGAGTTCGCCCAAGAAACCTGCCAAAAACAACACCACACCCAAGATTATGGCCACCAAGCTGAGATAGAATAGGGGCTGATTGGTAAGCGGATAGCCTGCGGTGAACTTCTGAATGATAATCCACACAATGGCCACAAAACCGACCAAAAACATCAGCGTACCAGCGCCACCAAAGAAATACATTGGCGAGCGGCCATACTTCGACACAAACATAACTGTGATGAGGTCGAGATAGCCTTTCAGCAACCTCTCCCAGCCATATTTCGACACGCCATAGCGACGTGCATAGTGGGTCACCTCCTTCTCGCCAATACGACCAAAACCTGCCCTCTTGGCCAAAATGGGGATATAGCGATGCATCTCACCATAGACCTCAATACTCTTGACCACCTTGTTGCGGTAGGCTTTCAGGCCACAATTGAAGTCGTGCAACCTGATGCCCGAGGCATAACGACAAGTGGCGTTGAAGAGCTTGCTTGGCAAAGTCTTTGCCTTGGGGTCGTGGCGCTTGCGTTTCCAACCCGAAACCATATCGTAACCCTCCTCGGTAATCATACGATAGAGCGCCGGAATCTCGTCGGGCGAGTCCTGCAAGTCGGCATCCATAGTGATGACCACATCGCCCTTGGCATGTTCAAAACCGCAGTAGAGCGCTGCGCTCTTGCCATAGTTGGCCCTAAAACGCACACCCCTAATGCGCTCATCCTCACGGGCAAACCCCTCAATCAGAGCCCACGACGAGTCGGTGCTGCCGTCATCGACAAATATAACCTCATAGGAAAACCCCTCGGCTTGCATCACCTTGCCAATCCAAGCAAGCAACTCGCCAAGCGACTCCTCCTCGTTGAGTAGAGGTATTACAACACTAACATCCATAGTCACTATTTAGCAATCGTTTAGGCCTGCTCGGAAGTGCTATCGTCGGCAAAAATATCGGGCTGACGACGAGTAATGAGCGACAAGATAAGACCACACAAAAGGCCATAGAAAGCGTTGCTCACAACCGACGAAAGAGTCAAAATAAGAGGGCTTGTGACAGACTTCTGCATCATCGAATAGGTCTGCTCAAAGCTGTCGGCAGGAATCATATCCTGCATCTGGGCCATAGACTGCTCAACCACCTGCAACAACTCCTCGCGGATGAAGAAATTGGCCATAACTGCCGAATAAACACCCGTCAGCACACCTGCAAAAATCATCATTGCCACCACAAAACCCACACCTCGGCCATAGCTAAAACCGCTCTGCTTAGTGTGGCCGGCAGCGAATTTGCGAAGGAATCCGGCTGCAAGTAAAATACCGATTACAGTGGAGGCAATATCGACCACCTGAGCCAACGTTGTCTGCTCCTTAAAAGTCTGCGATAGGAGTGCAAATGCCACACTCACCAAGCCAATGATAGTACCACCTTTGAGCGCCTCGCTCCAAAAGTTCTTTTTGTTCTCGTTCATAATTATATCTGTCGTTTTATATGTTTCTATCTCAATTCTCCACCGCCCTCGCGCATAATCTCAGGCTCACCCGAAGTCAAATCCACCAACGTCGTGGGCATCAGACCACCATAGCCGCCATCGATAACCATATCGACCTCGCCATCGTAGCGCTCCAAGAGCAATTCGGGGTCGGTAGTGTACTCTACCACCTCATCGTCGTCTTTCACCGAAGCCGTAGCCAACGGAAACTCCAACCTTTCGACAATAGCCAGCGGAATGGCGTTATCGGGAATCCTCACGCCCACACTCCTTCGACCTGCCAACGCCTTGTCGGGAACTTTATTGGAGGCTTCCAAAATAAACGTAAAAGGGCCGGGGGTATTGCGTTTGAGAATCTTAAACTGACCATTATCCACTTTGGCAAACCTATCGACCATCGAGATGTCGGAGCAGACTATTGAGAGCAATTTCTCGTCTTTGCCGCTTAGTTGGCGCAAACGCTCAATAGCCTTGGCGCTGCGCAGCGAGCAACCGAAAGCATAAACACCATCGGTGGGATAGACAATAATACCATCCTCACGAAGGACTTTCAGCACCTTCTCCAATTCGCGTTCAGAGGGATTCTGTTGGTAGAGTTTAACAAACTGTGCCATAACTTTTTAATTTTAGCGGTCAGCAGTCAGCGGTCAGTTTCAGACTGCATTGATTTGGCGAAGATTTTTGAGGATTTTTCGGTGGGCTTACGAAGGAGCATAGTGGTTCTATGTGACTGAAAACACCATCGAAAATCACCCAAAGAACTCCAACCTTTACAGTAGCACCACCTATTTGGCGAAGATTTTTGAGGATTTTTCGGTGGTCTTACGAAGGAGCATAGTGGTTCTATGTGACTGAGAAAACCATCGAAAATCACCCA
>JAGBVY010000122.1 GCA_017630115.1 Tidjanibacter sp.
AAATGAGGAGGGGATTTATCGCAGAGCAACGCAGTAGTCGCCCGCAAGATGTGCTTGAACTATTTCAGGCGGCCGATGTAGAGGTCAATATCACGCGCTTCGAGCGAGTTGAAATACTCGTCGGCGATGCGCTGGTAAGCAGCAAGTGCAGCTGCTTTGTTGCCCAGTGCCTCCTCAACCTGACCAAGTTTTTTCAGGTAGTAGGGAGCAGTGAGGCTATTCTCGCTGGCCTTAACAGCCTTGCGGTAGAGAGCAGCAGCTTTCTCCAAGTCGCCACCGTCGCTCAGGATGTCGCCCTGCAAGCCGAGGTTCTGTGCGTTTACAATCTCGGCAGGTGCGCCACTTGCAGCGTCGTATTTGCTAAGATACTCCATAGCGCTCTCCTTGTCGCCCAAGCGGAGGTAGCAGATACCTGCGTAGTGAGCTGCGAGCGAACCCTGAGGGGTCGAGCCGTAGTTGTCGATGATTTCGAGGAAACCTGCGTAGTTGCCGTCGCCGTCGAGGGCTACCTGCCACTCCTCAGCGCCAAAGTTCTGGATGGCTGCAAACATCTCAGCCGAGGCTTTCTCTGCGCGGGGCTGGGCTACGAGATATTTGTTTGCAAAGTAACCGCCAATGATGACGATGATTGCTACCAATGCCCAAGTGATGAGTTTCTGGTTTTTCTCAAAGAATTGTTCGGTTTTACCAACGGTCTCGGTTACAACCTCCTCGTAGGTGGGGTCTTGATTTTTAGTGTTTGCCATAGTAGTATTATCTGTTTTTATTATTTATAATCTTCTGATTCGAATCACAAAAGTAAATCTTTTTGTGGAAAAAATGCAGACTGGGGCTCTTTTTTTTCTCCTTTCGCGCAAAATTACTACCTTTGAGTTGTTAATTGGCACGAAAACTATGAGGCTTGAAAGACTTTCGCTACTAAATTTTAAGAACATTGTCGAGGCAGAGCTGTTGCCTTCGGCCACCATAAACTGCATTGTTGGCTCCAACGGTGCAGGCAAGACCAATGTTGTCGATGCCATCCACTTCCTCTCGATGAGCAAGTCGTCGCTGATGATGACCGACCGCCAGTGTGTGCTCCACGATGCTCCCTTTTTTATGCTCAAAGGCGACTACACCACCGACGGCGATAGAGGTGTGACGGTGAGTTGCTCGTTTGATAAGGATAGGGGTAAGATGCTCAAATTTTGCGATAAGGAGTATGAGCGCGTAGCCGACCACATAGGTGTTGTCCCTGTGGTTATGGTGTCGCCAGCCGACGGTGTGTTGGTGACCGATGCGGCTGAGGAGCGCCGTAGGTGGCTCAATGCCTTCATTTCGCAGAGCGACCGCAACTACCTCGACATCACAATGCGCTACAACCGTCATCTGGCCCAACGCAATACGCTGCTCAAACAGCCGGGTGTGGCCTCTATGCCCGAGTTGCTCGACGTTATAGACGAGGCTATGGCAGAGCTTGGCGAGAAGATTGCTTCGGCCCGTAGGGATATGCTCAAAAGGTTGGCTCCTATGGTGGAGGAGTACTATGCAGCCATCTGCTCCTCGCGCGAGAGTGTGGAGCTATCCTACCGCTCGGAGCTCAACGAGAGCCCAATGGTGGAGGTTTTGCGACGCAATAGGGAGAAGGATTTTGTTATGGGTCACACCACCGCAGGTGTCCACCGCGACGATGTGGTCATGACTATTGGCGGCTACCCTTTGCGTAAGTATGGCTCGCAGGGTCAGCAGAAGAGTTTTCTTTTGGCGCTCAAATTGGCACAGTACACCCTGCTTCATCAGGTTGCCGGCGAGAGTCCCATATTGCTGCTCGACGACCTCTTCGACAAGTTGGATGAGGAGCGTCTGGGTCGCTTGGTGGAGCTGACGGCTCAGGAGGGCTTTGGTCAGGTCTTTATTACCGACTGCAACCGCGAGCGCATAGTGAGTGTACTGCGTCGTAGTGGTCTGGAATTTAAGTTGTTTGCCGTTAGTGGTGGCGTGGTAAAAGAGGAGGAGTAGAGAGTAGTCTATGCGTCGTTGTCAGCCCATACGAATTGGCGAGTTGTGGAGTGGTTTCAAGAGTGAGCACCCCTATATCTCGCGCCTTATAGCCGAAGGCTCTGTGCCCGATGTGTGGCGCAGGGTTGCGGGCGACGGATTGGCCGATGCTACCAAGGTCAATTTTGTGCGTGGCATACTCTATGTGCAGGTGGGCGCTTCGGTGGTGCGTCAGGAGATATTTATGAATCGCGAGAATTTCCGCTTCGAGATGAACTCCATCCTCGGCGAGGAGATAATCAAGAGTATAATTGTGAAGTAACCCCCCTGCCCGCAATGCCATCTTGTGATAAAAAAGTTGGAGCCACCGAGGTAGCTCCAACTTTTGTTATTATCCACAACGGGGAGGGATGCTATTTGCTTGTTGCAGTTTGGCTTGCGCCGGTCGAAAGAGTAACCGTTGCTGTGTAGGTAACGCCCTCGGGAATTGACACACCAGCCTTGGGGGTCAAATAGATACCTTTCACCATAAGATACTCGCCATTGATAAACTCTTCTACACTATCAAACTTGGCCACAGGCCAATACTCGCCATTTTTATACTCCTCCACCTTTAAGTTGAGAGCCAAATTTAGGTCGTTGTAGGTGAATATCGGCTGAAACTCAATTGGGATGTCGAGTTCAAATAGCTGTATAAGTTCCTCTCCTGCGGGAATACCTGCCACATCCACATCGGCTGTTAGCTTAATACTTTTGAGCATTGCGTAGGGATAACCATAGCTGTTCGCGCTCCACCCGTTTGCCAATAACTGCTCATACATTTTGTCGCAATGTGGTTGCATCGATTTTTCCCAATCTTTATAGTCCTTATCGACGTAATTTTGGTCGGGAGATACGTGGAGATGAATAGTGGTTTCAGAGCTTCCAACGCGGAATGAAAAGCCTCTTTCCGGCTCAGCCTTTGCCAATACCAAACCTTGGAAATTGTCCTCGGGTGTCGGGGTTGGGGTTTCATTTTTGTCGCACGCACACAAGCTCAGCGCTGCAAACAATCCAAAGCAAATAAATAGATTCTTTTTCATAGTAGTAATTGTTTTAATGTTGTTCAAATCCGTAAATAATCTCTATAACATTGGGATAATTATATGACCCGGGAGTCCAATTGGAGGTCGCAATCTCTTTGACTACTTGTTTGCACGCACCCACTCCTCTATACGCTCTCGCTCCTCGTCACTCATAGCATCAGCAAAAGAACCTCCGCAATAGATTCCATCTTCCTGGCCTGCACCCACCCAAACTGTACGAGTAATGTAGGAACTATTCCAACTATTGCGCGCCTTTACAGAGAATCGCAAAACCAAGTCGTTGGGGGAGTCAATAGGCTCTTTGACTTTGAATTGAAATGCGCTACACACACAAGCCTTTGTTTTCCATTCGTCAAGAGTCATCCACTCGGACAACCCCTCATCGGGTAACATATCTCCTTCTGGGAAGCTAAAATAAGGCCCGATTGGTTTAACAAGGAACATATCGACAAGTTCTTCACCTGTCGGCCTTCCCCATAATTCGTAGTAGGAAATGATGGACAACTCTTCCATACACGAAAATTCAATATAGGTAGCCTTTTCTTTGGAATAGTATGGAGATTGGCGCCATTGATTCTCCATTTTATCTATTAACTCACCATTTTTTCGCACCCAATCAGACATAACCTCCGGGGTGTCTCCTGGTGCAGAAAACGAATACTGATATAACATAAAGATGTTGGGGTGTCCGGGCGTTGCTCCTCTTTTGAATACATCGCTATACACCTCGCCGGTGGCATCATCCCACACTGTTAATTGGCCCTTTTCGGGAGTCCAAACAGCCTCCGATTCACAAGAGGTAAGCAAACAAATTGAACTCACTAATAATACAACTATAAATAATATCTTTTTCATAATCAATCCTCCTAATGTGAATAATTAAAGTGTAAAATCGTGTAATATATGAGGGAATTGCTGATATGTACCATCTTGGAAAATTTCCCAACTATCCGAGGTCAAACCATAATAACCATCGTGATTACCACTCCAACCCCAATTCATTAGAGATACATCTATCAATACGCGATTGATTCGAACAATTCTATCGATTTGACCTCACAGCCTTGCTTGCAGATAACTCCGTATTATCGGTAAACTTAAATCGAACAGAGAATACTATTTCGTCGTATTGTTCGTCGGG
>JAGBVY010000123.1 GCA_017630115.1 Tidjanibacter sp.
CATTGGTTCAGTTTCAATATCATAACTATCAGTAATCATAGCATATTGAATCAGATGTGAGTTTTATATTGCTCCGGTATCTCAAGATTGAAAGTTCTGCATAACAACAGAACGTCGTGGATATCATCGTCATCGTATTCATATCCAAGATGGAACTGTACCTGTGCCTCTGGGTTTATGCAGGACACCTCAATATTCCTGATTTTTCCTTTACCTGAGAAAGTTTCACTTGGGAAAGTGTATCCGTCATATAGGATTCCATCTTCGACATATTCGAAACAATGCAGATCGATTATTCTTCCGTTGTCATCTTTCCAGACAGTATGGCTATCGGTCGTATAGTCCATTACAACTTCTCTGTATCCCTTCTCGGTAATCACGGATATGGCCTTACCGTATTCTTTCTTCTCTACGAACAGATCGATGTCGTTATGTATTCTTGTTTCTCTGCCTATAAGTGCATCGACACCCCAACCGCCGTCCAAAAATACCTTTACAGATGCTTCGGACAGCATTTCAAGAATCTCACATACATCAGAACAATTTACCATAAAATTCGAAATTAACTAAAATGAATAATTAAAAAAGATACCCGCGCTTTTTTGTGGCTTATAGGGCTTATAGGCCCTATCCATAAATCCCCTAATCTTCCTAATAATTTTCAATTTTCAATTTTCCCCAGTATTTTCTCGTAGGCGTAGCGTATGCTCTCATACCTGACCACGCCGCAATAGTGGTAGCCAAGCGAGCCGATGAGTTGTTGCATAGTGTGGTTGTCGGGGTGGGTATCGACCCTGAGGCTGGCGACCTTAGCCGAGGCCTCCTGCTCGGCCATAAGCATAAAAGTGCGTCCAAAGCCCCTGCCTACATCACTCTGAGCCACACACAAACGGTGGATGGTGGCGTAGGGTTGGTCGAGGGGAGTGAGCCAGCTACCATCGGTGAGGTCGTTGTAGGCATTCTCGCCATCGTAGGTGAGTGCACCATAGGCCACCACTTTCCCATTGCACTCCACAACACGTCCGTAGCCGCGCTCTACATCACTGCTTAGGCTCTCCCTATTGGGGTAGCCGCTTTGCCACTGGTTGATGTGGGTCGCAGCCAAGCGCACCTTGGCATCTTCGACCATATTCTCCACCCAGTCGAGGTCGGCCAAAGTAGCTGGTCGGAAGTTGATGTTTGATTGATTATCTTTCATTGTCTATCCTACCACACAAAAGGTAGCAATCGCCAGCGCACCTTGGTGCAATACTCCTTGTAGCCGTCGAGCTCCGAGGTGAGCAGTCGCTCCTCGTCGCGGGCCCTCAGGGCCACAATCACAACATAGGGCAACATCACCACAAAGGCCCACAGTGAGCCCAGTACGATGGGCATCGAAAGGAACATAACTATCGTTACGGAGTACATCGGGTGGCGCACAATGCCATAGAGGCCTGTACTGACAACCTTTTGTCCTTCAACCACTTCCACGCTGCGCGAGAGCCAACGATTCTCCCTCATAACCTCGCCATAGAGTCCATAGCCCACAAGAAAGAGTATGCTCCCAAGCCAAATGCTCCACTCGGGCAACTTAGACCACCCGAAGCGATAGTCGAGTCCTGCCACAACAAATGCCGCCACAAATAGTACTCCGCTCAGTGCTACCACCCCCTTTTGTGTGCCACGTTGCTCCTTCGATTTTAGGCGGCTACGCAGCAGGTCGGGAGCCCAAATGAAGAGCGCCACACCAAGCAGCAACATTGGCACAAATAGCACACCCAACAGTCGCCACCCACCAGCGTAGTCGAAAGTGCCAGCAGGGCCAAAGAGCAGTGCCACAATGAGTCCCAAGCCCACAATGAGTTTCGTAAGGGCCGAAAGTAGTAGTTTCATAATAGTCTTACTTATTTCCTAATGCCACCTATTTACCCTACTGAGCCTCGTTGGTGCTAAGGCCGAGCGAGTGGATGTAGGAGTGCTGAATCATACAATTCTCAAAGCGACTGGCCTCTACAAACTCCATCATAAGCCTACGGGCCTCCTCCTGCGAGGGACGTGCAGCCCTAATCTCGCCATAGGTACCACGAGGTGCCTCCGAGAATTGCTTTATCAACTCCCAACCCTCAGGCTCGGGTATGCCCACAAAGCAGCTATTGTTAATCTTTTTGTAGGGCCAAAAGGTGTAGCCGATGTTGTTGTCGGTCATAGTTTTACAGAAGGCTGCCTGCCACTCGTCGGTATTGTGGCCAATCTCGCCCATATACATCGGGCGTCCTGTCTTATCTCTGAAATCGATGAAACTGCGGATGGCCTCGGCATCGGTACCACCACCATAGCGGTGACAGGTGTACATAATACCCTCGTCGAAGAGAGTATTTTCCAGCGGAGCGAAGTTGCCATTCCACTGAGCGCCACCCAGTAGGATGATGTGGTTGCGATCGACCTTGCGGATGGCCTCGACACCCAACTTGTAGAGCGCTGCGAGCTTGCTGTTGAGCTCGGCCATATTGTCGAAGTAGGGGGCAATAGGCTCGTTGAGAAGGTCGTAGCCGAGGATTATAGGCTCATCTTTGTAGTGGTCGGCAATGCGCTGCCAGATGTCGGCATAGAGAGCCTGTGCCTCGGAGCTCTCCAAGAGCCAAGGGTAGCCATAGCTGTCGTCGATGTTGTCGCCCGTTTGTCCCGCAGGGCCGTCGTGCATATCGAGAATCAGGTAGAGTCCCTTGCCCCTACACCATTCAACCAGACGGTCGATGCGCTCGAAACCATCCTGCTGGGCCGAAAGTCCCATATAGTCCTCATTGGTGAAGAGCTTGTAGTTGAAGGGTACGCGGATGGTGTTTGCTCCGGTGGAGGCTATCAAGTCGATGTCGGCCTCGGTAATGTAGTTGTCCTTGAAGGCGCGCCAAAACTCGGCCGTAAAGTCGGGGCCAACCAACTGACGGAACATAAGGTCGATAGACCACGCAGAGTTGGTGCGCTGAAAACCAAACATATAGCCCTCTGGATTGAGCCAGTTGCCGAGGTTGGTTCCTCTGATGAAAAACCTCTCGCCGTTGGGTGCTACGAGGTTCACTCCGTCGATGCGGATAAACTCTGGATTGGAGTTTACTGCCTGCTGTTTCTGGCCTCCACACGCCATCGAGAGCAGGGCCAACATAATTACCAATATCTTTTTCATAAGGCTGGGTGTTATTTGAGTTTATATGATTTTGGTTTCGCGTTTAAGGAGCGTTACTTCTCTATTCGGAAGCCGAGCGAGAGGATGAGTTTGAGGGTACTCAGGGCTGTGTTGCGGTCGTAGTTCTTCTCCTCCTCCGAGAGCTCTTCGTAGGGGATAAGGCAGGGGTGTTGGCGCAACTCGTCGTTGCGAGGGCCGAGCGTCCAACCCTCACTCATACGACCCGCCGCCCACACCTCGTGGACATTGCGTGCCATCTGCTCCATAAGTTCGCTTAGCTCCTCGGGTACCTCCACAGCCGAAGTGTCGATGGGGTGGGGTGTGTATCTATTCTCTTTCATTGCCGTCGTTTTTATAAATGTTGTTTGTGGTTAAATCGGGTTTTATCTCCTCCTCGGCTGCTTTTATGGCAGAGGGCGACCTTGTAGGTCGCCCCATTTAATAGTGATTATCTTGCCTCGGCTCTCATAACTCCTTGCCACACTTGGGGCAGAAGATATAGTGCTTCATACTGAGCGCTCCGCACTTTGGACAGTGGAACGTTTCGGGCTTGTTGCGTAGTTGTCGCATCAGTAGGCGGTAGAGCTCCGTATCCTCTCTTTTGACTATGTCGTAACCTAGTTTGAGCATTAGTTTGAGAGTCTGCATTGCCATAACTCTATCGTACTCTTTCTCCTCTTCGGGTAGTTCTGAGTAGTGGACAAGGCAGGGCGTTTGGAGCTTCTCGTCGTCACGCTGAGGGCCATAGCTCCAACCCTCGGCTATGCGTCGGGCAGCCCAGATGTCGTGAGCATTTTCGGCAATAGCCTCTTTTAGTTCGGTTAGTTCGGCATTGAGCTCGATGCTATCTACATCTATTGGTCGTGGATTGTACTCTTTCTTGTCGGCCTTGTTGGCAGTAATCATATAGTACCTAGAATCTTCCCAAGCGCCCACAAATAGCTCCACTGGGTAGGTGGCCGAGGGCTGATTCTGATTGGGGTCGTAGATTGTAATGGTATCTGCGGCTCTATCGAGGCTGAGAACTACCACGGCGTGGTTGGGCTCTAATCCAAATAGATAGTCGTGAGCCTTGTTCTCTCCAATGGTCTTGCTTAGCTCTTTGCTATCGATGACGGCTATAACCTCGTCGCCTCTACCGAGAGCCTTCTCCATATCGTCCAAGTTGCACTCGTAGAGTCGGCTTACAGCCAGACCGTGCTGTTCTAAGGTGCGGCCAATGTTGTAGAGTTTTGTGCCCTGCTCTTCCAACCACTGGTTTTGTTCGGCTTCAAAGACTACACTCTCTTGCTCTAAATTAAGGCCCAAACGCTCCATAATCAGCATCTCGCACATCTGCACGCAACGATTGCGGTTGGCAGCGGCGGCCAGCGACTGCATTGGCAGTGGGGCGAGGTCGTAGCGGCGTGTGGCGAGGCCAAGCTCTTCATCTACGGCCATAGAGATTTCTGCAATCTCTCTTAATCGTTCATCCTCCTTGATAGCTCTTATTACGGCCATAGTCTCCTCGGCCGAGAGGTTACCCTCAAAAAATGCGGCCATCATTTCAGGAGAAATTTTTTCTGAATTGTTATTTTTTACCATAATACTTAATATCTCCGAGGGCTACACGCAAAAGTGCAGTCATAGCTCTCTTCTTTATGTTATACACATTAGCAATAGTTATACCCATCTCTTCGGCTACATCCTCGGGGTCGGCACCCTCGACGATAAGCCGTTGGAGTATATCCCTGTAACGCTTGTGCGGTATGGCATCCAATAGTGCCTGCAAGTCGTCGTGGGCCTCCTCGCGAGTCATTTCATAGGAGTTTTCTCTCTTTTCCATAAGAGGGGTAGTGCTACGATTTTCTATCAGTCGGTCGCGTTTGTCGCGGAAATAGTTGGTGGCAACCATTTTGAGCCAGCCGAAGAGCGAGCTCTTAAAGCTGAATGTGCGCAAACGTCTAGCATCGTCCTCCATAAGATGGAGGTATAGCTCGCTGACAAACTCATCGTAATCGACCGGGTAGTTGAATGTTTTGTTGATAACGCTCAAAAACAGAGGCTTGCAGTCGGTGAAGAAGAATTGCTGAGTTACCTGCTCATCGCGCCTAATAAGGGCCTCGATAATGAGCCTATCCTTCTCTATGTCCTCCTCCTTGTAGCTTCGCTTCTGCTTTGGGTCTGCTGTGGGATTCATAGTTGTGCTAATAATAAAAGGTGTTATTTTGTGGTTGTTGCTTGTTTTCCTGTGTGATGCTCGTAGAGTGCGTTGGGCAGATGCTCAATTAGTGCCCCATCGCGACCAACGCTCTCGGGATCAACCAATGCGAGAATCTCATTGGAGCAAATGTCTAAGTGTTTGTGTTCGTCTTTTTTAAGGTCTGATTTCTTTTTGTAGTATTTGCATCTCTCTGTCCAAGTGGTAAACAATACATACCCCTCGACTATCCCGTCGTGATTCGAATAGAATTCTTTTTGTTTGTCTATATCGAGTGGTTTGAATCCTTGTAGTAGTTTCTCCGTTAGCCAACGGTTGTGTTCTACTTGACCAAGTATAGCAAGGTGTTCGGGTGCAAATGATGCCTGCGTGCGGTAGTCTAAACCACAGCTACGCATTTTAGAGCGGAGCGTAAGTATGTTGTAGTAGTTTTGCCATTCATGTGTCTTCGGCTTTTGATTTATTAGGTTCAAATCTTCTTGGGGAATGGTGAGACCACGCTGAATAGCTGATTGAACTCTTTTATTTGCAAGTTCTTCTGCCGTTATTTCATCAAATGCTTTCTTTTTTGCTGCATCGTCTTCGGCCGTTAATGGATGCTCGGCAATGAAGTTATTTTCCAAGTCGTCATCATATTCTTTGTATTTTTTGCCGATATAACTCCCAAGTGCTTCAAACTCTTCTATTAAATCGAAGTCATAGCATTTGCCAATCATACCAAACGCGCGCAACTTTTTATTATAGCGCTTATTGTTTTGGGATATTTGGTCCACGACCACACCGTTCTTGCGTTGATAAACCAATACTTGTTGGGCTTTGTTGTAGATTTTATCGGGCAGGTAGATTGCCGTTGCAACAGCAGCATTGCTCTCGGGCAGGCAGACCGCAACCGTCAGGCGGGCATTCTCATTCTCGGCAATCTTCACCAAGTATTGCCTTACAGAGTCGCTCTCAATACCGCCTTTAACAAATTCCCACTCCACGTCAATAAAGTCTTTGCCGAGGTGGGATTCATAGTTTTCGTTGACCCACGTTACATCCTTGTTGGCGTCGAAATCCTCGACTGTGGTGTCGATAGTGCGATAGCGGGCTAGCTTAAATAGCTCGTGGTAGCGACCTTTTAGGAAGTCGCGCTCGGTGTCGGCATTGGTGTCGATGAAGGTTATGCGACTGCGCACCCCCTTAGTGATGAAGTTGGGGTAGTGGGCAAGGTGAGCAGCGGTGTGGCCCATTGCCACGCCCATACGTGACATACCAATAATAACCAAGTGAACAAATGTATCATCTTGCTCTTTGATGCCCTCGCCATCCAAAGGTATGTAATACTCCTCTTTACCATTCTTGTCTTTGTAGTCGCCACCAAAACATTTCTGACACCACATTTCATAGTAGTTGAAAGGTTTTAGTTCAATTCTGAATTTATTGACACCTTCTGTTGCTAGTTGTAACGCAGCAAAGGTGGTCTGATACTCAAACATAACGTGGCAAGAAAACTTGGTGGTGCGATTATTTAAGCAATTTGTAATGTGCTGCACACAGCTCATATTGAGGGTGTCGTGATAGGAATCGGCATCGTCGTTGCTACTCTCCTCGCCAAGAACAAAGACCTCGGAAGCCTTGTCCAAATAGAGCTTTTCTATATCCACTGCAGAGGAACGATCGCCATAATATATGACAATCTTATACATATCCTTTCTCTTGCTCTCATCAACTGTTAGTGTGGCTTTGAGCTCGCGTCGAAATTCATCTACGTTTCTGCTTGTAAGTATAAGGATGGTTCTAATGTTGGGTCGGTTCATCTCGTGCTCTATGATGCTTGCAACCATATCGTTGCCACCAATAATTACAAGATGTCCATTGAGAGCCTTGGGTTTGTAACGAAGAACTCCATCGCGCCATTTTTCTTTGTGGCGATCCAATGTGGTCATAACGGCACTAATGAGTAGGCCATTTAGGAGTATAAGGCTAAATAGGCCCAAAAAGCCAACCAAAAAGCGTCCTTGTAAATTTTTGGAATAGGAGTGTTGGTTTCCTGAATCTATAAGCAGGTAGTAGGTGTGCCACAAAATGCTTGCTGGCGTATCCTTTTCTACTCTATCGGGTTGGGCAACATCATTGCCATCAGCTTTCGTTGATGAGGTGGATTCATCCACCATAATTGTGTCATAAGAAAAGGGCTCACAGTGCAATTTCTCTTTCAGAGGCACACACGAATCTAAACCAAGACCTAAAATAGTTACAAAATAAAATGATAGGAATATGGTTGCTAATAGTTCTATCGAATGTCTGAAAATGAAATTGTCACGAAGAATTGGATTCTTTGTCCAAAGGTGAATCATTAGTCCACCCCAGAGTCCCCATAGGATACAGGTAAAGAGAAGCATATTTGTGTTTGTCGTTTGAGTTAGTTTTTCGGGTTTGGGTAGTGGGTGGAAGGAGTATCTTTACGCTATGCGTAAGCACATTCCTACACCGATACCACAAATATACAAATTAGAATTGAAAATGGAAAATTGAAAATGGAAAATTATTAGGAGTGGAGGGTGGTTGGGGCTATAAGGCCAATTTGCTGGGTTTACTGGGACTTCCCAGTCTTCCCAGTCCTCCCAGTCCTCTCAGTTCTCTCAGTTCTCTCAGTCCTCTCAGTCCTCTCAGTTCTCTCAGTCCTCTCAGCAGTCAGCAGTCAGTATGCTCCTTTGACAAAGGAGGGACTTGGTCAAAGAGCCTCTGCTGAGGCTCTTTGAGAATTGGTGGAGGTAAAAAAAGCGACGCATCCCGAAGTGGGGTGCGTCGCTTTGCTATTTTGCTCTAATAGTATTCTATTTAAGTTTCAGGTCGAGAGTTGCCCTAACGTCGTCGGAGGCAGCGGCAACATAAATCTTGAAGTCGCCCTTCTCGGCTCTCCACTCGTGGGCTACATCGTCGAAGAAGCAGAACGACTCCCAAGGCAGTTCGATGGAGATGCGTTTGCTCTCTCCTGCGTTGAGATAGAGTTTCTGGAAACCTTTGAGCTCTTTCTCGGGGCGCATAACGGAGCACTCGGGGTCGCCAACATAAATCTGTACAATCTCGCTACCCGCAACCGAGCCACTATTGGTAACGGTCACATCAACCTTCACCTTACCACCCTCGCGCAGACTCTTCGACGAAAGGCGTGCATCGGAGTAGTCGAAGGTGGTGTAGGAAAGGCCGTGACCAAAGGCAAACAGAGGAGCAATATCCATAGCCTCGTGCCAGCGGTAGCCAACAAGGATGCCCTCCTTGTAGTGTACTTTGCCCGAGCCGCCATACTCACCCAGAGCGTGTGCACCACAATCTTCGAGCCTTACAGGGAAGGTGAAGGGGAGCTTGCCGCTGGGATTGACATTGCCCACAAGCACGTTGGCTAGCGAGTGGCCTGCCTCCGAGCCGAGGAACCAGCCTTGAACGATTGCAGGTACTTTCTCCACCCAAGGCATTGCTACGGCATTGCCCGAGATATTAACGTAGATGAGTTTGTCGGTCACATCGGCCAGAGCCTCAATGAGTTTGTCTTGTGCGTAGGGGAGGCCCAAACCGAAGCGGTCCGAATCCTCGCAATCCTGATGTGAGGCTTTGTTGAGGCCACCAAACACAACAACGTAGTCGCTCGTCTTAGCCAACTGTATGGCCTCGCGGATAAGCTCTTGTTCGGAGCGGTTGTCGGCCAAATTCTGAGCTGCAACAACGCCATTATACTCGCCCGTAACGTCGCCCACATAACCGCGAGCGTAGCATACTTCGGCCCTGTCGCCAACAACCTCGCGCAGACCATCCAAGGGCGAAACCTCGCGTGCAACTTTCAGCGACGAGGAGCCACCACCAACGGTCATCATCTTTATGGCATTCTCGCCAATGACAGCAATGCGGGGTTTGGTCGAAAGGTCGATAGGCAATGTGTTGGCGTCGTTTTTGAGCAGTACGATACCCTCCTCACCAATGGTGCGTGCGGCCTCAATGTGGGCCTCCGACACGAGCGAGCCAAAGGGTTTCTGGGTGTTCATTGAGGTGCGGAAGATGAGCCTCAGCACTCGGCGAGCCTTGTCGTCGAGCTCCTCAGTGCCCACTTTGCCCTCGTCGATAAGGCGCTGGTAGGGGGCGGCCAAGTAGTAGTTGTCGTAGGCGTTGGACGAGCCGTTGGCCAGACCATCGGTCCACGAGCCAAATTCGAGGTCAAGACCGTTGCGGATGGCCTCCTCGGTGTTGTGAGTGCCACCCCAGTCGGAGATGACAACGCCGTCGAAGCCCCACTCGCCTTTGAGAATCTCATTCAGCAGGCGGTTGTTGTGGCAGGCGTGCTCGCCGTCGAAGTAGTTGTATGCACCCATAATCGACCAGCTACCACCCTCCTGAACGGCTGCCTTGAAGGCGGGGAGGTAGATTTCATACAGAGCACGGTCGTCCAATACCGGCTCGGTGGTGTGGCGGTGGGCCTCCTGATTGTTCAGTGCGTAGTGTTTTACGCAGGTGGCAACGCCATTTTTCTGCACCTCCTTCACATAGGGGACAACCATTTGGGCAGCCAAATAGGGGTCTTCGCCCATATATTCGAAGTTGCGACCATTCAGAGGACTACGATAGATGTTTACGCCAGGGCCGAGTAGTACATCTTTCTCGCGATAGCGAGCCTCCTCGCCAATGCTCTTGCCATAGAGTGCCGAAGCCTCTCTATTCCAAGTTGCAGCCAGAGCTGTCAGTGCAGGGTAGGCCACGCAGGAGTCGTTGGTGCATCCTGCCTGCTCCCACTCATCCCAAAGTACGTCGGGGCGAATGCCGTGAGGGCCGTCGGTACACCACAACTCGGGTATGCCGAGGCGGGCAACGCCGGGCGAAGAGAACTTCGACTGGGCGTGGATAATATCTATCTTCTCTTGGATTGTCATACGACTCAGTGCGTCCTCTACTCTCTCCTCCAATGGAGCGTTGGGGTTGAGGTAGGTGGGCACATTGGTCTGCTCGCAGCAAGCCACAAGGGTTACTAAAAGAGCCAGAAGGGTAAGTTTGGTTTTCATAGCTTTTAGGACTATTACTTAGGGGTTGATAATTGTTGTTTCGGATGTGTATAATGGTCTGGCTACTACCAGATTGCCGAGGTTACTGACCTCTCGGCAGCCTCGAAGAGGAAACTGCCTCCCTTGCCATCCTCAATAAGAAACTCTCGGGCCTTGCCCTCGTTGAGCACCACAATAGAGTGAGTGCCGTCGGGGTTGCGGAAGGCGGTGAAATCTACGCCACCCATCTTGGTGTCGATGGTCGAGCCGATGCGTACGGCGCCGGGCTGTGCCACCTTCGACATATGGGCAATGGAGTAGTAGTGGCTACGACGATTGAGGGTCTTGTGGCCTCCATCGACAAAATCGACAAAACCGTAGCAGGTGGTGCAACCTCCGTTGGGGCGGTTGGGGCCACGATTCTGGTCCAAGAGGAAGTTCCAGAAGAGTACGGCCTTGCAGTAGAGATTGACTGTGCCGATACAAAGCTCCCTCATAGTCCACATTAGGTTGTCGCCGAAGTTGGGACACCAAGTGCCGATGCTCTGCTCGGTGAAGTAGATACCCTTCATAGGTGCAGCCTTGTAGATGTCCGAGAGCACCGATTTGTTGCCACCATAGGCGTGCCAAGCCGAGCCGTCGAAGTATTCGGCAGCGTTGCTATTGTAGAGGTTCTTTACATAGTCGGGCACGTCGAAGTTGTGGTCGTAGGCCCAAATCTGGGTCTTGATGCCTTTCTCGCGGAACTTAGGACCGAGGTGGCCGCCTACAAAGTCGCGCTGGGCAGCCCAATCCATATAGAGCGAGGCTGAGTTGCCGTGGTTAAGAGGCTCATTCTGAGGACTTACAGCATAGATAGGAAATCCCTTCGACTCCATATACTGAATCCACTTAACAAAGTAGGTGGCGTAGTCGTCGTAATACTTGGGGTTGAGTCGGCCGCTTGTCCATTTGTCGTGTGGGCCGTCGTTGTTGGGCGAAATTTTCATCCACTTGGGGCAGGTCCAAGGAGCGGCTACAATCTTCACAGCGGGGTTGATGGCGTAAATCTCCTTCAAAATGGGTAGCAGGTCGCGCTCATCCAACTTGGGGAAGGCCCAATTTTCAATGCCCGGAGTGTCGCAGCAGGTGTACTCTTCGAGCGAGAAGTCCGAACAGCCTATGGAGATGCGGATGAATGAGTAGCCCATACCATCTTTGGGGTCGAAAACCTCTTTGAGGAGTTTGGTGCGGTCTTGCTGGGTCATAAGCAAGAGGTTGTAGCACGACGAGCCGGTGATGGCAGGACCCCAACCGTCTATGGTCTGGTAGGTGGTATTGTCGTTGATGGTGATGACGCTCGGGTTGTCGCTTTTTGCGTCGGTCTCGTCGAGGATGGCAATAGGCTCGAAGAGCTTGCGCTTATCGGCAGTAGTCTGCCAACCGGTTGCTTTGAGGGTGCTAAAAAGTTTCTCTGTGGTGAACTCCGCACGAGCGAGGTTGCTATATTCGTCGCCACGCGAACCAGAGGCATAGAGAACATAGTCGGTTCCACGAGTGAGTCCCTCTACGGTTATTGTCTTTTCGTTCACATCGGCCGAGTTGTGGTTTTTCAAACTGAAAGCCGAGGGAGCCTTCTCCGAGGCGGGCAATACGGCCCAATGCAGACGCTCACCAGCCTCACACTTGATGGTTGCCGTGAGTGTGGTTTCGCCAATCTCGCCGAGTGTAATTTCGGTTAGTAGTGTCTGGGGAGGTTTTTGCTGCTCCTCAGGAGTGTTGTCCTTGCAGCCACAAACGAGCGTGAGGGCAAGGAGCAAAACCGGACGTAAAAATAGGTTGTTAATCATAGGTCTTTATCTTTTTGTGTGTTGATTGTCCCTTATCTCCTACAAATATACTAAAATATCGGTGAGCTGCTAATGGCCGAAGCGTAAAAGGTGGATTGAGGAAAGCGCTATCTGCTGATTTACAGACAAATGACCATATTAAAAAGTGGATGATAAAAATTGGTTGTTTGAAAAAAAGTCTATATATTTGTACTAACTACACAACCTATCTATGAAAAAGCTTTTATTACTATTTGCACTCCTCGGTTGTTCCCTGAGTGCTCCATTGATGGCCGAGCCGACAGAGCATCTGTCGAATGAGGTCAAGCTTGCAGAGTTCGACAAGATATTGCTCGACTCGAAGGTCTATATAGACTTGCGCGAAGAGCGAATTGCCTATCTTAGAGGACTCTTGGAGATGAGTGGCGACCCCGAGCAGGAGTATGAATTGCTCCGACGACTCTTCGACGAATACTACTCCTACAACTTCGATGCAGCGCTCGAATATGGCAATCGCGCGGTGGCTGTGGCTGGCCGTATGAAAAATCGTAAGCTCATATCGGAGAGCAACTTAGGTGTGGCTCAGCTCTATACGGTGGCGGGTATGTATGCCGAGGCAATGGGCGCTTTTGAGAGGGTCGATACGTTGGCTCTTACGCCACAGTCGAAGAGCGACTACTACAAGGCACGCATCCACTACAACCGCGACTTCAAGGAGTACTCCAAGGATGAGAATATGCGTAGCGAGTGTGACCGTAAGCTCGGCTACTATCGTCAGAGGCTCTACGACCTGCCCAAAAAGGCGGGGCAGGCCCCCGAGCGCTACCGCCTCGACTCACTCTCGACACGCCTGCTCGAATACTACGACAAGTGGGACTACGCCAATGCGCTCGATTGTGCTATGAAGGCTGTGGCGATGACCAATCCTACCCAACACGACTACGCCATCATCTCCTATTATGTATCTATGGTATATGACGAGTTGGAGGACTACGACTCTCAGCTCGACTGGCTCTTGCGCTCGGCCACTACCGATATGCGTCTGGCTGTGAAGGACCACGCCTCGCTCTGTATGTTGGCCTCGATGAGGGCTCAGGTGGACGACGTAGAGCGTGCTTTCCGCTACATCCGCGCTTCTACCGACGATGCAATGTTTTACAACGCCAAGCTCCGTCAATGGCAGGTGGCAAGCCGTATGAATACAATTGAGGATGCCTACCACAAGAGTGTGCGCCAACATCAGCGTGCCAATACACACACAACTATTGCTGTGTCGTTGTTGGCTGCGGTGTTGCTGGTGGCTTGTATATATGTAGTGCTGCTGCTGAGGCGTATGGCAATGACGCAGAACGACTTGAAGTCTAAAAACGAGGAGGTTGTGGCGGTTAATAACGCCTTGAAGCTGACCAATAAGCAGCTCTCGGAGCTGAATCTCTCGATTGCCGAGGCCAATATGGTTAAGGAGGAGTATATCGGTCTGTTCCTATCAATGTGTTCGGACTATATAGACAAAATAGCTTCGATGCAACGTCGTGTGCGAAAGGGAATTAAGAGCGGCTCTATTGCCGAACTCAATAGGGAGTTCCCGTCGAGTGATATCATCGACGCCGAGAAGGAGCATTTCTACGAAGTGTTCGATAGCGCTTTTTTGAACCTTTATCCCAACTTTGTCGATGAGTTCAATGCCCTCCTCGAAGATGATGGCAAGATAGAGTTGCGTAAGGGCGAAAGGCTCAATACGGAGCTTCGTATCTATGCCCTTATTAGACTCGGCATAACCGACTCGTCGAAGATTGCGCTGCTACTACATTATTCGGTCAATACAATCTACAATTATCGCGCTAAGGTGAAGAATAGGGCCAAGGGTAATAGAGAGGATTTCGAGCAGGTAATTCGTACTCTCTGCTCCTTTAAGGCATAGGCGCAAAAAGGTATTCGGAAGTAAAAATCGCCTCTTTTGGGGCGATTTTTACGTTGTAGGAGCTTTGTCGTCGTCCACTTTTTTTGATTTTTCAAAAGCGGTTAACCGCTTGATAGTTGCGACTTTACGCAACTATCAACGATTTTCTTATCCACTTATTTGCTTTACAAGGGTGCAAGAGTTGGTATTTTTTGCTAAATTTACTATCGAAAAGTAAGACCTAAAATAGAAACTTCATCACTTTCGCACGTTCAAACGAATTGCTTGACTACAAAACCAAAACTAACATATTATTCCCAATTCACTAACAAATTAAAAGCCTATGAAAAACTTTACACTTAAAATCGCTCTCTTCCTTGCGTTGATGGGCGTCGGCTGTGGTAGCTTGTATGCACAGCAAGTGAGAGGTACGGTCAAAAATACCGAAGGTGAGCCCGTGATTGGCGCAACCGTGATGGTAGATGAGACCAACCAAGGTACAATTACTGGTGTTGATGGCGAATACACAATCGCTGTTGGCGACCCAGCTAAGGCACATCTGACTGTGTCGTATCTTGGTATGACAACCGTTACCGAGGCTGTTGCAGGCCGCTCGGTAATTGACTTCGTTCTCGAAAACGAGGCAGAGGTGGTTGAGGATGTTGTGGTGATTGGTTACGGTACTCAGAAGAAGAGTGTCGTGACTGCCGCTATCTCCTCAATCTCGGAGGATGCAATTGAAAAATCTGCCCCCACTCGTATCGACAACGCTCTGCGTGGTCTTTCGTCGGGTGTGGCTGTTCAGCAGGTTTCGGGTGCTCCCGGCGCATCGTCGCAGGTGCGTATTCGTGGTATCGGCTCTATCAACGACTCGCAGCCTCTGTACATCGTTGATGGTATGGCTCTCTCGGGCGGTATCGACTACCTCAACCCCAGCGATATTGAGCGTATCGAGGTGTTGAAAGATGCTGCTTCGGCTGCTGTTTATGGTGCTCGTGCTGCCAATGGTGTAATCCTCGTGACCACCAAAAAAGGTAAATCGGGCGACGCTGTTATTACCTACGACTACTCCTATGGTATGCAGAACGTATGGCGCAAACCCGCCGTTCTGAACGCTACCGAGTATGCTGTTATGATGAACGAGGCCGCTATCAACGCAGGTAAGGCTCCCGTCTATGCCGACCCATTTGCTTTGGGCGAGGGCACCGACTGGGTAGATGCAGTTCTGAATAAGAACGCCCCCGTTGTTCAGCACCAAGTACAGGTTAGTGGCGCAAGCGACAAGGTGAACTATATGTTCTCGGCCGGCTACTACTCGCAGGACGGTATTGTCGGCGGTAACTACGGCGTGTCGAACTACGACCGTCTTACCTTGCGTGCCAACACTCAGGCTACTCTCTACGACCGCACCAAAGTGCGCGATTGGTTCAACAAAGCAACCGTTTCGGTTAATGTTTCTTATGCAAACATCCAGTCGGTAGGCAGCGTTGGCGAGAGCTCGGAGTTTGGTACCGTTCTCGGCTCGGCTATGGCTATGAGTCCATTGCAGTCGATTTACGCTTCGGAGGCCGACATTGAGGAGTACAAAAAGATTTTCATCGCTCAGCCCGACGACTCGGAGCTCTATGTATATCCTTATATGATTCGCGACGATGAGGGTAACGTATATTCGATGGTTGATGGCGGTGTTTACAATGAGCTTCACCACCCCTTGGCTTCGATGGAGCTTCCCGCAACCCAGTACAACACCGACAAGTTTGTGGCTAACGCAGCTCTGGATTTGCAGCTTTTCGACGGTCTAACGTTCCGCACTTCGTTTGGTGCTGACCTTTCGTTCTGGGGCAACCACGGCTACAACCAGCAGTACTATCGCAACCAGAAGTCCTTCAACCTCGACCAAGTATCGGAGGTTGTGACTTGGGAGCCTGTTTATGCCGACGATGGCAAGACTATTATCGGTGCAAACGAGATTAAGACCTACAAACCTCAGTATGCTACTGGCGCTTACCAGCAGATGAACCGCGGTTTGCAGTGGCAGATTGAGAACACCTTGACCTACGAGAAAGAGTTTGGCGACCACGGTATCCAGCTGCTGCTCGGTCAGGCTGCTATCTCGCAGAATAGCGCTCAGGTGGGTGGCTCGAAGAGCAATCTCCCCGAGGTGAACGAGTATATGGCCAACATCAACTTCGCAACCGGTACTTCGGCTGACGGCTGGCAGAGTGTTTATGGTTACTACCACACCACTCCCTATCGCTTGGCTTCTTACTTCGCTCGTGCTTCTTACAACTACGCCGAGAAATATATGTTGCAGGCCACCGTACGTCGTGACGGTTCGTCGCGCTTCGGTCCCAGCAACAAGTGGGGCGTATTCCCCTCCGTATCGGCAGGTTGGAACGTGAAGAATGAGGAGTTTATGCAGGCAATCGACCTCGTGAGCGCACTGAAAGTTCGCGCATCGTGGGGTAAGAACGGTAACGACGCCATCGGCGATATGCGCTACACCACCACTATGGTATCGGGTAACAACTACCCCTTCGGTACTGGCGCAACTGAGGGTATCGTAATCGGTAACAAACCCAACGGCTTGTCGAACCCCAACATTATGTGGGAGGAGTCGGTACAGACCGACCTTGGTGTTGATTTCGGCTTCTTTAACAACTCGCTCACCCTGAGCCTCGACTACTATCAGAAAGAGACTCGCGGTATGCTGATGGAGATGCAGGTTCCCTCCTATGCAGGTGACTCCGCTCCTATCGGTAACGTTGGTAATATGATAAATAAAGGTATCGAGATTGACCTCGGCTATCGTGGCAATGTTGGCGATTTGCATTACAGCATCAACGGCAACATCTCCTACAATACCAACAAACTTACCCACCTCGGCGACGAATCGACCTATCTGACCGGTGACTCGCACAAGATTGGTACTCTTACCCGTGGTGACTTGAATATGATATTCCCCTACTTCTGGGGTTGGAAAACCGACGGTGTGTTCCAGAATATGGACGAGGTTAATGCCTACACCCACACCGACGAGGATGGTAACGTAAGCCTCATTCAGCCCAATGCAACCCCCGGTGACTTCCGCTGGGTGGATGTGAACGAAGATGGCGTTATCAATGAGGATGACCGTACTATGATTGGTAAAGGTATGCCTGACTGGACCTTTGGTTTGAACCTCTCGCTCGAATGGAGGGGCTTCGATTTCAGCGCCTTTATTCAGGGTCAGACCGGCAACGACGTATTCAACGTAAGCCGTCGTACCGACCTCTACTACATCAACCTTCCTAAGAACGTTTTGAACCGTTGGACCGGCGAGGGCTCGACCAACTCTGCTCCCAAATATGAGAACGAGTCGAAGAACGAGAACTACCGTGTTTCGGACTATTGGTTGGAGGATGCTTCGTTCCTCCGCGTTAGGAACGTACAGTTTGGCTATACTCTGCCTCAGAGCATCACCAAACACTTGGCTATCTCGCGCGTAAGGCTATATGTATCGTGCGACAACTTGCTCACTTTGACCAAATATACAGGTTGCGACCCCGAGGTTACCGGTGGTAACTCGGCGTTTGGTACTGCCTACGGTATCGACCGTGGTGTATATCCTCAGGCACGCACCCTCACCTTTGGCGCTAACGTTACTTTCTAATCATCCAATAACGGCTTAATACTATGAAAAAGATTAAATTATTTGCAATTAGTGTACTGGCTGCTCTTGGAATGACCGCCTGTACCGAGGACTTCCTTACGGTAGATTCGACCACCCAGATTCTGCGTTCGAATTACTTTACCGAGGAGAGCCGTCTGTTTACCAGCGTGGTGGCCGCCTATGACCCCCTCAACTGGTTCGACTACTTCTATCAGTACGACGCTCTGAATATGGTGTCGGATATTATGGCTGATGATATCTACTGTGGTGGCTCCAACGACGGCGACCAGCCCGTGTTGGTTAAAACCCACTACTACACTGCTACCTCTGTGGATTGCTGCAACCAGATTTGGACCATCGCCTACTCGGGTATCAACCGTGCCAACATCGTGATGGAGGAGGCTGAGATTATGGAAAATCTCCCCGCTGACATCAAGAATCGCTATGTGGCTGAGGCTATGATTCTGAAAGCATACTACTACAATGTGCTTTGGAAATTCTGGGGCAACATCCCCTTCTACGATGCAAACCTCACTTCGCCCTACTACACCGACCAGATTAAGGCCGACGAAGTGTATGCAAACGTAATCAAGATGATTGAGGACGCTCTGAAACTCAACGCTCTGCCTTTGAAGGCAACCGCTGGCGAGGAGGGTCGCGTAACCACCGCTATGGCTTATATGCTCTATACCGAGATGGTTATGTATCAGAACGATAATTCGCGCTATGCAACCGCTCTGGGCTATATGAACGAGATTATTGCTTCGGGTCAGTATGGCTTGGTTGATGACTTCGCAGGTATCTGGGAAGAGAGCGGCGAGTGGGGCAAAGAGTCCATCTGGGAGATCAACTACGTTTCGGAGGGTGCTGTTCGTTCGTGGAACTCGCCCATCGCTACCGGTGGTACGGTTTATCCTATGCTCATCGGTATCCCCGGATGTAAGAGTGTCTATTGCGACGGTTGGGGCTTCTCGCCTGTTGCTCAGCACGCCTACGATATGTATGAGGACGGCGACAAACGCAAAGATGGCGGTATCTTGAACTATGAGAAGTTCAAAGCCGACACCGGTGCTGCTGACTATACTCCTCGTTGGCAGGATACGGGCAACTTCTTGAAGAAGTATATCGCTCGCCTTAACGGTAACCACGGTCAGAAGGCCGACGGCGATATGAACCACGGCAACAACCATCGTGTATATCGCTACGCAGAGGTTCTGCTCAATGCTGCTGAGTTGGAGTTGGCATTGAATCAGGGCGACAAGGGTAAAGCTAAACTCAATGAGGTTCAGACCCGTGCAGGTGCTACTCTGACTGAGAGCACTCTGGAAAACATCATTCAGGAGCGTCGTAAAGAGTTCCTCGGTGAGGGTAAACGCTACTGGGATTTGGTTCGTACCGGTATGGCTGCTGAGGTACTCAAAGCAAACGCTCACGAGTATAGGGAGACCGACTGGACAGTTAATAAGAAATACTGGCCTATTCCTCAGGGTGAGATGGACAAAGTGGACGAAGCTCACAAGATGACCCAGAACCCCTATTAGTAGAGAATGGTAATCGGATACTTTAATATAATAATAGGTAAAGTATGAAAAAATTAGTTAAATATATCGTATTGGTCGCAGCCACTATGTTTGCAGTGGGCTGTACCCCCGATTATCCAACTATCGATCAGGATAGCCTGCCTTTGGCTTCCGAGTTGGATGTGGAGATTGTTGCAGACCAAACCACCAACCTTGTGACCTTCACCTTGAAGAATCAGGGTATGACCCCTATGTGGATTTTTGGCGAGCAGCGTCCCGATGACCCCGCAGTGAAGAAAGATACTTTTGCTGTTACTATCAATGGTTATACCGCTCGCTTCCGCGACGCTGGTACTTACGCTGTTGAGGTTAAGGCCTACAATGCAAGCGGTGTTTCGCAAGGCTCGGTAGTTAAGGAGTTTACATTGGAGAATACCTATCGTGACCCCTTCGATGCTACCAAGTATTTCAATGCTGTGTCGAACAACTCGTCGCTCACTTGGCAGTGGAACAACGAGGTGGCCGGCCACTTTGGTTGCGGTGACTCGATTGGCAATCCTACCGGTTGGTGGAACTGCGATGCCAATGGTAAGGCTGGTGTAGGTCTTTACGACGACCGCCTGACTTTCTCGGCTGATGGTAAATATACCTACAACCCCGGCGAGGATGGTTCGCTCTATGTAAATCACGACGTATCGACTCTGCCCGGTACCGATCCTTCGCTCACCGAAGACTATGCAATCACTGTTGCTGAGAAGACTTGGGAGTACCGCTTCGAGCAGGTATGGAATGAGCAGGGTATTGAGGAGATTTGGCTCGTTTTGGAAGAGGGTGCTAACCTCTCCTATGTACCTCACGATGAGGCTCTGACCAATCCTCGCTACCTCGTAGTGGAGAATTCGGTGGCTACAATGAAGAAGAAACTCAACCTTGTATGGTACACTCCTACCGGCAACGGTGGCGGTCCTATCGCTTGGAAGTATGAGTTTATCCCTGAGGTGAAGGTTGTAACTCCCGAGGAGATGCTTGCAGGCGCAGGCGCTGAGGGTAAGGTTTGGGTTATGGATAGCAATACTCCCGGCCACCTTGGTTGCGGTGAGTCTATCGAGAATCCTACTGGCTGGTGGAGCGCACCTGCTGGTGACAAGGCTGCCTTTGGTCTCTACGACGACGAGATTACCTTCTATCCCGATGGTAAGTATGTATATTCGTCGGGTGCCGATGGTCTGATGTATATCAACTGGGGTGTAACCCTCATCGGTCCCAACCCCGGTGTTGAGCCCGACTTCGACATCGAGTGGCCTCTTACCGAGAGCACCTACACCTTCGTGAATAACACCATCACTTTGGCTTCGGAGACTCCTATGGTATATGTTCCTTCGGACCACGTTTGGACCAACCCCGTATTCCACGTTACCGAGCTTACCGAGTACACTATGACTGTTGTTGCCGACAACCCAGGTTGCTACTGGCAGATGAAGTTCCGTGCTCGCGACGCTAAGGCTCCCGCTGTAACCTTTGCTGGTGAGAATATCGCCGACGGTCCTGTTGATTTGACCATCGCTCAGGGCGAGGTAATCGAGGTTGGTGGTGTAAACTTCGAGGATATTTGGGTTGATCCCGACTTCTTTGAGGTGGTTGATGCCAACAATCTGAAATTCTTGGCCGTAGATGGCGACTACCGCGTAGCTTACGACGGCAAGTGGTTTAAGGTTGTTCCTATGGAGGGCGGCAATAAGGCTACCTACGAGGCTGGCAAGGCTCTCTGGATTATTGGTGACGGTGGTGGTAAGCCCGAGGGCGCACTCATCGGTTGGAATACCGGCGAGGCTCCTCTGCCTATGGCTCGCATCAGCGACAACCAGTATCGCATCACTCTTTGGATGAAAGCCGAGGGTGGCTCGATTAAGGTATTTGGCCAGAGCGACTGGGGCGTTGAGTGGACTCAGGATATGTATGGTACTGTAATCGACAACGGTTTCTTCAACGTTCCTGGTGTCGATGGTAATATCCACACCGTTAGCGGCGCTACCGCAGGCTTCTACACCTTCTACTTCACCGACAATGGCGGTATCTTGGATATGGAGGTTAAGAAATTTGTTACCAAACCCACTTCGCTTGATTCCGCAGCTGCAAGCAACCTCTGGAAAGGTGGTTATGCTGTAAGCTACTGGTTTGCAGACAACAACTGGAATCAGATTGGCAACCCCACCGTTGTTGAGGATGGCGCTAACTACAAAGTTACCCTCCCCGAAGGTATGGGTGCTTCGCAGTGGCAGGGCCAGATGGCTATTATGACCGACATCAACATTGAGGAGGGCAAGAACTACGACTTCCAAGTGAAACTCTACTCGGAGGTTAATCAGCCCACCGTAACTGTGAAACTCTGCAATGGTCAGGAAGGTGCTGCCGACGCTCCCTTCTTCTTCGATCCCAAAGTGAGCATCGTTGAGTATGAGGAGACCACCGTACTCTACTGGAACTTTGCAGGTCAGGCTTGCACCCCCGCTAAGCTCGTTCTCGACTTCGGCGGCTGCGTTCCTGGCTCGGTAATCGAGGTACGCGACCTCGTTTTGCAGGAGCACGTTGAGTAAGATGTGCCAATAGTATGGGCAGGGGAAACCTATGTAAATGGGCAACCCCTGCCTATTTTTTTATTAGATGTTTTTTTTAGACCAACCAACCGATTGTAGAAAGAGTCCTACCAAAGTAGGCCGCAACCCACACACGGTAAGAGGGTGGGCGGGCCTAACAAAACCGATTTCTAATTATGAAACGCAATTTTCTTTTGACAATATCGCTCCTTTTTGCGCTCCTTGTGGGCGGATGTGACAAGCCCGAAGAGCAGGGCAAAACGGAGATTAACATACAGGCCACGCCTGAGAGGGTGGTTGTTGGCAACGAGGCTACAAAGACCACACTGACCATTACAGCCGAGCGCGACTGGGGTATCTACTCCAATGCCGAGTGGTGTAGGGTGTCGCCAACGGGCGGCATTGCAGGCACTACGGCGGTGAGTGTGAGTGTGGAGGAGAACAAGAGCAATGGTCGTAGGGAGGCAACACTCACAATTCGGGCTGGCTCGGCCTCGCTCGAAGTGGCAGTGGTGCAGAACTATGAAGTGGTGGCTGTTGAGGTGGCCGATGCAGCCTTCCAAGCGGCTCTGCTGGCGAGCTACGATAGCGATGCCGACGGTGTGCTCTCAACGATTGAGGCAGCTGCCATAAAGAGTATGGAGGTGGCCTCGAAGGGTATTGCTTCGCTGGCGGGTTTGGAGAAGTTTGCAGGTTTGGAGAGGCTCGATTGTAGTGGTAACTCACTCAGTGAGATAGAGCTCTCGGTAGTGCCTCAGTTGCGAGCACTCAATTGCTCGAAAAACTCTATTGGTCAGCTCAATATACGCCAGAATGCACTCCTCGCGGAACTTGATTGCAGGGAGAATCCCCTGACTGAGATTTTGGTCTGGACCAACTTCAAAGCCCCCGACGGATTCAAGATTCCCGACGGAGCCAAATATGTAGAGCCCGAGATTCCCACCCCTGCCGGCTATAAATTGGTATGGCAGGATGAGTTCAACACCCCCGGTAGGTCGCTACCCGACAACTCGAAGTGGTGGTATGAGACCGGCGGTGGCGGCTGGGGCAACAACGAGAAGCAAACCTATGTCAGTGGTCGCCGCGACAAAGACACCATTGCTATGGTGAGCGACGGAACGCTGAAAATTACCGCCAAAAAGGTTGGTGGCGAGGTGCTCTCGGTGAGGATGAACACCGTTGAGGGATGGACATACGGCTACTTCGAGGCAAGCCTCAAACTGCCTGTGGGTAAGGGTACTTGGCCGGCGTTCTGGATGATGCCTAAGAATTTTAGAGCGTGGCCCGACGACGGCGAGATTGATATTATGGAGCACGTTGGCTATCACCCCAACTATGTATCCTCATCAATCCACTGCAAGGCCTACTACCACTCCATCGGCACGCAGAAAACCCACGAAATCTACAAGGCTACGGCCCAAAAAGAGTTCCACACCTACGCTTGTGAGTGGACCGAGGATTATGTGAGGTTCTTCTTCGATGGGGAGCTCCACTTCACCTTCGAGAACGACCACAAGAACAACTACAACACTTGGCCATTCTACAACCCCTTCTATCTGAAACTCAACCTCGCTTGGGGTGGTAACTGGGGTGGTGCTATGGGCCTCGACGAGGGATGCCTGCCTGCCACCTACGAGATTGACTATGTGAGGGTTTTCAAGAGGGAGTAGCCCCGCAGTGAGCACTTTTTTGTGAGAAATTAGCCGACATAAAACAAACAAAATTTATATGAAAATGAGGAAATTCTATATGTTAGCCTTAGGGGTGCTGCTGACGGCACTGGCCTCGGCAGTAGTTGGTTGCAACCCCACGCCCACACCCCCGGCAAAGTTGCACTTCCACTCGGTGGATGTGGAGGTCGATGAGGGTGTCAAACAATTTGTGCCACTCGGTGGCGAGCTGACGCTGATGTTTACGGTGGCCGATGCCGACGCATTTGCTCTTTCGGACTACGAGGTGGCTCTCCACTTGAAGGGCACACTTAGCGAGCCCACCGAGGTGGAGATTAAGTCTATTGTGCCTACGGTCCAAAGTGGTCATTATCAACTAACTATCGTGCAGACAGGTCTGTCGGACTATTTCACCATAGATGTGATGTTGGTATTCAAAGGGGCAAACGATGTGTTGGTGCGCTCCAACGCCTTTACCCTCACGAGCGCTATTTCGGCAGTAGAACTCAATGGTTTCTGCTTCCTTCGCTCGCTCAACCCACAGCTCAGCAAGGATGTGCAGATGAACTATGATGCCGCAACAAACTCGCTCTATGGCTCGACCGATAGTTTTGTGGCAGATATGACACTCATTCCCTCTTTTGAGAGCGAGGGAGAGGTGTATGTTGGCGACCAGTTGCAGACCTCGGGCGTGAGTGCTCAGGACTTCTCCAAGGAGGTGGTCTATACGGTGGTTTGCGACAACGCACGCATTGATTACAAAGTAAATC
The DNA here is from genome assembly GCA_017630115.1 of Tidjanibacter sp. Lineage (GTDB taxonomy): Bacteria > Bacteroidota > Bacteroidia > Bacteroidales > Rikenellaceae > Tidjanibacter. The sequence continues at coordinate 24,284 of JAGBVY010000123.1, forward strand.
TGCGTAACTTCACGGGCCTGCCCGTTATGGTTATCAACACCGCCGACGGACGACCTATCACCTCCAAGGAGGATTGGAAGGATGCCACTATATCTATCTATGGCGCAGGCCGTTTCGACAATTTGGCCGAGTGTGCTGTGGAGGTCAAGGGTAGGGGTAACTCCACTTGGGGCTACGACAAGAAGCCCTATGCGCTGAAATTCCCCTCTAAAACATCGGTGCTCGGTATGCCCAAGCACAAACGTTGGGTGTTGCTGGCCAACACTATGGACCGCACGATGATGCGCAACCGTGTGGCCTACCACGTTGCCGAGCAAACCTCGCTTGCGTGGACTCCCCGCACCGAGTATGCCGAGGTGATACTCAATGGTAAACACATTGGTAACTACCTCATTACGGAGCAGATACGCATAGATAAAAACCGCATCAACATCACCGAGATGGAGCCAGGCGACATCTCAGGCGAGGCCATAACGGGTGGTTATGTCTTTGAGATGGACTTCCACTTCGACAACGTAAACCAGTGGTGGACACCCCAAGGATTCCCAAGCTCCATATCTTTCCCCGACGAGGAAGACATTGTGCCCGAGCAGATTGAGTGGGCCAAAAACTACTTCAACGAGGTCGAGCGCGTAATCTTCGACGGTGGCTTTGCCGACCCCGAAAAGGGCTATGCTGCCTACATCGACCCTCAGAGTTTTGTGGATTACTGGATTGTCTATGAACTCTGCATCAACCACGAGATTGCCAACCCCGGTAGTGTCTATCTCCACAAAGACCGTGGCGGCAAGCTCACCGCAGGGCCTATATGGGACTTCGACTGGGGCACATTCTCCTATGCTGCCTCGCCTGCCGCCGAGGGCAAACTCTTTATGACCCACGCCATTTGGTATCGCCGTCTGTTCCAAGACGAGGCTTTCAAGGCATTGGCCAAGAGGCGTTGGAAGGAACTCTACCACAAGTTTGTGGCCATTGGCGACTTCATCCTCGAAGAGTACGACTACTTGGGCGAGTCGGCCAAGAAGAATTTTGCCATCTGGAATCCCGCTACAACAGGCAATGTCAATGGCGATGTCTATCTCTCATTCGATGAGGCTGTTGAGCGTATGCACACTATTTATACGGAGCGTGTGGAGCACTTAAATAAAGTGTTTTACAACTGGTAGCCCGAGCACATCTTGTTTTCGGCTGTGCCTTGTGGGTTTTCGAGCGCGCCTTGCGGTCGATTTTCGCACCAAACGTCAGAGAGCGAGTTCCTCACTTACCTTAGTAAGCTGCGGACTCGCTCCTTTGTTTGGCACGAAACTCGCCTCACAAATCGCACTCGACCCTCTCCCGACCGAATGCATTAAGGGCCTTAGGGGCCTTAGGGACATTAAGGTATTATGGGGCTTATAGGGCTTAGTGGATACCTACAACGCAAAAAAAAAGGAGCAGCCCCTCCAAAGGGGTTGCTCCTTTATTATATATAACGCGCGCGGGGTTACATCCTACCGAAGATGCGCCACGAGGCCTCGGCCTGATAGACAAACATCTTCTGGCCGTTGCAAACCGCAGCACCCTGATGTTGGCCACGGCGCAGAAATTCGCTCGTAGCAGGGTTATAGACCAAGTCGAACAGATAGTGGTCGGGGGTGAGCAGTTCGTAGGGTATGGCAGGTGCGCTCTCCACGTCGGGATACATACCAAGTGGTGTGGTGTTGATGATAAGCTTGTGGCTATCAATGATTTCTGCTGTGAGTTGGTCGTACCTCAAATCGCCTCCCTCCCCACGCGAAACCATCTTCCACTCAAAGCCCTTGTCGCTAAGCACAGCCCTCACAGCCTTAGACGCACCGCCCGTACCAAGCACCAATGCACTAGGTCGCTCCGAGAGCAAAAACTCGCCCAAGGCCGAGGCAAAGCCCTCGTAGTCGGTGTTGTAGCCTCTGAGTCGGCCGTCGGACTCTACCTTGACGCAATTGACAGCTCCGATGCGTTCTGCCTCGGGGCTAATCTCGTCGAGCAGGGGGATGATCTGCTCCTTATAGGGGTGGGTGACATTCAGGCCGCGCAGCTCGGGGTGGGCGACAATGAGTTCCCTGAGAGAGTCGATACTATCCAACTCAATCTTGCGGTACTCCCTGAAATCGAGCTCGCCCTCCGATGCAAACTTGCGAGTGAAATAGTCTGCCGAGAGAGAGTGAGCAAGGGGTTTGCCGATGAGGCCGTAGAGTTCCATAAAGGCGAGGCTGTTGGTGGGACAATTAAAGAGCGTACTTAATCAATACAAAGCCGCCAATGAGCAAGACTGTGAATGCTATGGCGCAGAGGTTGAAGTACTTGTCGATAAACTTCTTGATGGGGGCGCCAAACTTCCACACGAGGCCCGCAACGAGGAAAAACCTCAGACCGCGCGAGATGATGCTGGCCAAAATGAAGATAAAGAAGTTCTCTAAGCCCAAGCATACGCCTGCCGAAATGGTGATGAGTTTGTAGGGCAGGGGTGTAAAGCCGGCTGTAAATACGAGCCAGAAGTTCCACTCGGCGTAGAGGTTGGCCACATTGTCGAAGGCCGCCTGAGAAAATATAGAGGGAATAAACCAACTATCGACCAACTCCCACGCAAAAGCTCCAAGGCCAAAGCCGATGATAGCACCAAAGACCGAGCCTGCGGTGCAAATCAGTGCATACTTAAACGACTTTTTGGGCATACCCACACAGAGCGCCAAGAGAAGCACATCGGGTGGAATGGGGAAGAAGATACTCTCGGCTGTGGCAAAAAGGAACATTGCCAATCCTGCCCAAGGGCTTTCGGCCCACGAGAGCATCCAGTTGTAGAGTCGGCGTACGAGGCCCGGTTTTTTCTCGGGCTGAGTTGTTGGGGATTGCATTTCGCTCATAACAAAGTTGTGTTGTGTTACTTTAACTCGGCAAAGATACTAATTAAATTGAAAATTGAGAATTGAAAATTGAAAGTTATTAGTGAGTTTAGGGATAGGGCTATTTCACTGGGCTCACTGGGTTTACTGGGCTCACTGGGTTTACTGGGTTTACTGGGTTTACTGGGCTCACTGGGCTCACTGGGTTTACTGGGTTTACTGGGCTCACTGGGTTTACTGGGTTTACTGGGGCTTC
>JAGBVY010000124.1 GCA_017630115.1 Tidjanibacter sp.
CAACTCAACCGTTTTTTGCAGTTTCATCGGATAGATTGCAAGATCGGTATCGATGCAATTGCCCGACAAATTCTCAATTGCCTTGTGTTCCATTTCCTCCACACTAGCAGCGTAATTTGCCGCAAGCGTGGTGAGCGAAAGAGTGTCGGCAAAGCCCAAAAGAGATTTTGTCTTGCTCGCAAAGAGCATATCGCTACGCTCAACGATTTTGTCGGCAATTGTACCACACCTCTTCAACGATGCCAGATAGTTCTCGTAGTGGCCATTGAGCGCTTGGAGGCTCGTCGCTTTATCGTATTCACGTCGGCTAAGTTTAGCACTATCATACTGTACCTCATAAGTTTGGAAGAGCTGAGCAATTTCATCCTCAATGAGTTTGTAGCGACGCATAGAGGTGATAAACAGCTTTTTCAGCTCTTCGCTTACGGGCTCTCGTTCGGGTTGTGCAGCAACCTCAGTGGTTGGCTCTACCACAGCTTCGGGTTCTGGCTCGTCAGTAGGCTCAATCGCAGGCTCCGGGGTGATTTCGTGCTCGATTTCGGGCGTTGGCTCAGGAGTAGGAAGCGTAACATCCTCGGTTTGTTGCGGCTCGGCTGTCGCTTTCGCTTGTTCGGCAGCAACTCGCTCAGCCTCAATGGTTGCGGCTAGCTTTTCGAGGGTCGAACCTATGGCCAACGATTGCTTTTCGAGTTGGTGGATTACCCTTGCGAGTGAGTCGGAGGGAAGAGCCATATAAGCCTCACGAGCCGATTGAAGTTGGGCCTGGACTTGCTCGGCGCGTAGGGACAACTGGTGGCGCTGACGCTCAGCAAAACTGCCAAGTGTACTTTGTGCCACGATAGACGAAATAGAACAAAGCAAGACCGCAAGGGTCGCAACAATATATCTCCTTATACCCACCATCTCATTGTGAAAAAGTGTAACAATCCGAAAATCTCCAAACGACCCAACAGCATCTGCAAAGTGCTGACTGACTTAACAGCAATAGGCATAGCCGAATAGTTGCTCAGTGAGCCAACCGTACCAAAGCCGGGGCCAATGTTGCCCATAGAACTAACTGAGGCTGTGAAACTTGTCATTGTATCCAGACCGCATAGAGCGTTAATAAACGTACCCAAGAGGATGATGAAAATGTAGATAACAATGTAGAGAATTGCGAAGTGGACAATGCTATTCTCCTGTACGTCGCCATTGCTTTTGATGCGGATGACGGCACCGGGGTGTTGCTGTTGTTTGAGTTGCGCGCGAATGACTTTGCCCGCCATAAGTATGCGGTCGCTCTTCAAACCGCCCGCCGTAGAGCCTGCCATACCTCCCTGAATACTCATATAGATAAGGATGCAGATACACAAGGCAGGCCAAATGGTGGTGTCGGCCGTAGCAAAGCCAGTACTGGTGACAATCGAAACACCCTGAAAAACACCGTGACGCAACGACTCTCCTATGGTGGTGTATGTGCCATTGCTCCACAAACTAAGGCTCAGTATTAGGCAGAGTGACAGCGTGATAAGTATGTAGAAGCGTGTGCCTTCGTTGCGGAAAACGTTGTTGCGACGGCCCACCAGAGTGGCATAGACAATGCCCAAGTGGAGGCTCGAAAGGAACATAAAGAAGATACTCACAATCTCAATCCAGACATTGTTGTAGAAGCCAATGCTAGCATTTTTGGTGCTAAATCCTCCCGTCGCAATGTTGGAGAAGGCGTGGCAAACCGCATCAAACCAATTCATACCTGCCACCTTGAAGGCCACCGTATTGGCAATGGTCATTCCCAAGTAGATACCCATCAGGATTTTGATGATTGTGGAGGAGGTGTAGCGATAGTTGTCGCGAGCCATTGATGAAATCTCCAAATTGCTCACAGTCATACGACTACGGCCTATCATAGGCATAATCACCAGAGTAAACATCACGACGCCCACACCGCCAATCCAGTTGGTTAGCTGTCGCCAAAATAGCAGTCCTTTGGGTAGAGCCTCAATGTCGTTGAGAATAGAAGCGCCCGAGGCTGTAAAGCCCGAAACACTCTCAAACCAAGCATTGATGAACGAAAACTCCCCTCCCCAAAGCAAATAGGGGAAAGTGCCTACAACACAAGATGTTAGCCAAGCGCCGATAACGATAGCATAGCTCTCCTTAGAGCTTAGGCGATTGCTTTTGCCAACAAAAATCAAAGGGAAGCTACCCAAGAGTGCTGTTAGTAAAAACGACAGCAGTAGGGGTGTGAAACCGCCGTCGATGCCGTTGGCGTATGAAACAAGGGCCGAAATTAGCATGAATGCCGACTCAAAGAGCAGCACCATACCAATGTAGCGAAATACAACCTGCAATCTCATACTTTTGGGGCTATTGTTGGAGTGATGAATTACTGATGTTTTTTGAGGTTATCAATCAACTCCTTGATGTCGTCATTGAGTTGGCTGAGCTCGTTGTTTTCGTCCAACTTCACCTGATAGGGAACTTTGTTATTCACATAGGCATTCAGACTACGCGAAATACGCTTGACGGGCTTGGTGTAGTAGGTGTCGATGAAGAAGTAGAACAAGAGTAAAATCAGCACCGCCACCAAAAGCGTTAACACGCTGGGAGTTATGGTCTTATAGATATTGCTCTCTAAGTTGGATACCCTCACTGCTACCGAGTTTTTGGGTGAGGCAAGATAGCTCTTGATGGCACTATCGAGCCTGTAATAAGCATCGATATAGGAATCCATAAACCACTCTTTGTCGGCTGCCTCGCTGTTGGTGGGCGAGTGTTGGTCGATGATGTTGTGGTAGTGGGCGTTGGCCTCGGAGATGTTTTTCAGTGCGGTGCTCTGGGGGGCTTTATCCATAGCCTCCAACAATACAGCATTGAACTCAATAATGCCGTCGCCAAAACCGTCGGAGGGTGTTTCGCGGTTGAAAGTCACCATATTAAGTACGGCGCTATTCTGCTTCTGCAATGCATCGAGCATACGGCTGGCATACTCGGTACTCTGGGTGCTCTCGGCAATTATGTGTTCTGCATTGTTTCGCATACGGGTAAGCTCAAAGACATTGATAACCACAGCACACACCAGTACTACAAGCAGTGCAATGAAGCCTACTGATATTTTCCTACGAATGGATTTCATACCAATTTATATTATATTGACAAGGCAAATATACTAATTATTTAGTTTTTCGGCCAACATCTCGCACTCTTCGTCCACTTTTATCAGCCTAACACGCTCAGTGGTATTTATGAGTGACCTGTCGAATGGCATTTTAACCTTAATATAGTTCTCCGTAAAACCATACATCCAACCCGCCTTGGGCGAACTCTCCCAAAGAACATTTGCCTCTGTGCCTACATATTTCTCGTAGAACTGGCGGTGGAGGCGACTACAAAGCTCTTCGAGGCGTGCGGCACGAAGAGTTTTGATAGAATCCTGCACCTTGTTTTTCATTGCAGCCGCAGGGGTGTTGGCGCGAGCCGAAAATGGGAAAACGTGGAGAAAGGCCGGAGCGAGCGCTTCGAGAAAATTGTAGGTCATCTGGAAATCCTCGTCGCTCTCACCGGGGAATCCGGCAATCACATCAATGCCAATGAACGCGTCGGGCATAGCCTTGCGAACAGCCTCAATGCGCGCCTTGAACATTGCGGTATTGTAGCGTCGGCGCATATCTTTAAGCACTCTGTCACAGCCACTTTGGATTGGTATGTGAAAGTGAGGCTGGAACTTCTTAGACGCGGCACAGATGTCGATAATCTCGTCGGTCAGAAGGTTGGGCTCGATGGATGAAATGCGGTAGCGCTCGATGCCTTCAACCTTGTCGAGCTCGCGGAGTAGGTCGGCAAAACTCTCTCCGGTAGTGCGGCCAAAATCGCCCGTATTTACACCCGTAATCACAATCTCTTTATGTCCCTCGGCGGCAATAGTTTTGGCCTCCGCAATGAGGTTGCTGATGGGCATATTGCGACTGGCACCACGAGCGTTGTGGATGGTGCAGTAGCTACAACAATAGTCACAACCGTCTTGCACTTTCAGAAAGGCACGAGTGCGATCACCCGAAGAGAATGCCGCAAAAAAGCGTGTAAGTTCCTCGGTAGAGCAGCTCGTAACCTCCTGACGCACACCTTTTTTGCCAAGCTCTACGACAGCCTTATACATATCTCCCTTGTCGTTGTTGGAAAGGACAATATCGACACCCTCAATAGCAGCAATCTCATAGGGTTTGAGCTGTGCATAGCATCCCGTAACAGCAATTATGGCCTCGGGATTGAGCTTGTGGATACGACGGATGATGTTGCGACACTTTTTGTCGGCGTGTTCGGTTACGGAGCAGGAGTTTATAATGCAGACATCTGCCTCGCGGAAATCCTCGGTGCGGGTGTGTCCTCCGCCGATAAACTCACGCGCGAGTGTGGATGATTCGGAAAAGTTGAGCTTGCAGCCCAATGTGTAGAAGCAAACTTTCATTTTGACCTTTAATGTTGCTATTTTGGTGCGAAAGTATGAAATTTTTTGCGACTTTTGAGTAACTTTGCACACCTATTGGTGGAATTTTACTCGATTGAACTTTTTTACGATGGATTTCTTTACGGCAATTACAACTTATGACTTCCTGCTGAGTGCAATTCTGGCAGCTGTGCTTTCGGGCGTAGCTTGTGGTGTTGTTGGCACTTACGTGGTGTCGCGCCGTATGGTTTTCCTTAGCGGTGGTATCACCCACGCAAGTTTTGGAGGCATAGGCATTGCCTACCACTTTGGACTCAATCCGATTGGTGGAGCTATGGTGTTTGCTATCCTGTCGGCTCTGGGGATAGAGTGGGCGGGAGCAAAGGGGCGCATCAGACCCGACTCGGCCATAGGCATTGTGTGGAGCGTTGGTATGGCCATAGGTTTGCTGTTTATCTTTGCCACTCCCGGCTATGCACCCAATCTTATGAGTTTCCTCTTTGGCGACATACTGACCGTAGGCCACTCCAACATAATTGCTCTGGCGATACTCAATGTGGTGCTGCTTGTGGTTATGACCTTTTTGGGTAGGCCAATCATTTATTCGGCTTTCGATAGGGACTACGCTAAGAGTCAGGGCGTTAGGGCCGACTTGCTGTTGGCGCTGATGACAGTGCTGACCTCTGTTGCTATTGTTCTGTCGATTAGGATTGTGGGTATTGTGCTGCTTGTATCGTTGCTGAGTATTCCGCCCACCATTGCCGGTTGCTTCACCAAATCGTATATGAAAATCGTCGTTTTGTCGGCTTTGTTTGCTGTTGTGGGCAATCTTGCAGGGCTCTATGTGGCCTATACGATAGATTTTCCTGTGGGTGCAACCACAATTATTTTGCTTGCGTTAGCACTTTTTATCGTAAAACTACTAACTTTGCCCTCTAATGGCCCTCGCGGGCGTACAAAAGCCAAAAGTTGAGAAAAGATATAGAATGAAAACCATACATCGCTTTACACTCAAATCGTTTCTGGGCCCTATGGTGCTCTCGTTCTTCATCGTGATGTTTATCCTGATGATGAACTTTGTGTGGCGTTATATTGACGAACTGGTAGGTAAGGGACTTAGTTTCGGTATTATAATCGAGCTACTCTTCTACGCAACGGCCAATATGATGCCTCTGGGTATTCCTTTGGCCACACTCTTTGCGGGTATTATGACAATGGGTAACTTGGGCGAACACAACGAGTTGTTGGCTATGAAGTCGGCCGGCATGTCACTACCTCGCATCCTTTCGCCACTGATGGGTGTTGTATTGGTGGTGGCTGTGGCAAGTTTCTTTGTGGTAAACAACCTTGTCCCATACTCCAATAAAAAGATGATGGCTATCATCTACGACATCCGCCAACAGAAGGAGAATATGGAGTTTAAGGACGGCATATTCTTCAACGGTATCGACAATATGAATATCCGAGTTGGTCATCAAGACCCCGAAACACAGCTGCTTACGGATGTTCTTATCTACGATACGCGCGACAGAAATGGTAATATGACCACAACTGTGGCCGACTCGGGCTATATATATATGTCCGATGATAAGAAATTCCTGATTGTCAAGCTCTACAACGGCCAGACCTACGAGACTACACGCAACTACAAGTGGAGCACCGAAAATACCGTGCGACATCAGGTATTTGCCGAGCAGAATGGTGCGTTGGCGATTGACGGTTTCGACTTCTCGCGCACCGATATGAATCTATTTAGCAACCACCAAACCAAAAATATATCCGAGTTGCAGGTGGATATCGACTCGCTCAGGGTGGAGTCGGATAGGGGAGCGGCACGTTCCTACGAACCTCTGCTGAAAAAGTATCTTATGACGCGCGACGAGTCGGCTTGGGGACTATTTGATACTGTGAAGGTTGATTACTCCTACAAAGTACCAACCGACCTTATAGCCACGCTCGGCGAGATGTCGCTCGAAGAGAAAAACAACATTGTGTCGAAGGCCAAAACCAACGCTCGAATGTCGCGTAACACGCTCAATCGCAACGAGGATACGGCCAAAGATTCGCTCAATAAACTCTACCGCTCGAAGGTGGAGTGGCATCGAAAGGTGTCGTTGCCCATATCGGTCATCATCTTCTTCCTTATTGGTGCGCCTCTGGGTGCGATTATTCGTAAGGGTGGCTTGGCGATGCCCGTTGTGGTGTCGGTTCTCTTCTTTGTGATTTACTACATCATTAGCATTGCGGGCGAAAAAATGGCAAAAGAGGGCACTTGGGATGCAGGCTTTGGTATGTGGTTTTCCTCTTTTATACTACTACCTATTGCACTCTATTTGACACACATAGCTACCAACGATTCCAATTTGTTTAATGTTGATTGGTATGTTATTCAGTACAATAAAATCAAGGCAAAAGTGCAAACTCTTGCAAAGAAGAATCGTTAGTTTTCAACCAAAATCATTTTTGTTATGAACGCCAAAGATTTACGCATAGTTTATATGGGTACGCCCGATTTTGCGGTTGCCCCACTGAAAGCTCTCGTCGAGGGCGGATATAATGTTGTTGCCGTTGTGACAATGCCCGATAAGCCCTCGGGAAGGGGATTGAAGATGAATGAGAGTGCTGTCAAGCGCTATGCTGTGGAGGCTGGACTTCCCATTCTTCAACCCGTAAAACTGCGTGACGAGGAGTTTGTGGCCACATTTAAGGCACTTGAAGGCGATTTGGGTATCGTAATTGCTTTTAGGATGTTGCCCGAGATTATTTGGGCTGCTCCACGTTTGGGCACATTCAATCTGCACGCCTCGTTACTGCCTCAATATCGTGGTGCTGCGCCAATCAATCGTGCTATAATGAATGGCGAAACCACCACCGGTGTGACAACTTTCTTGCTCAATCCTCAGATTGATGAGGGGGCGGTGATTGGTCAAGTAAAGGTTGATATCGAGCCATCCGACAATGTTGGAACTCTGCACGATAAGTTGATGAACGTAGGTGTGGATTTGGTGTTGGAAACGGTGGATAAACTCGCTTCGGGCAAGATTGAGCCGGTTGAGCAGGAGGCAATGATTGAGGGCGAACTGAAAGCCGCTCCAAAGATTTTCAAAGAGGATTGCCACATAGATTTTTCGCTCTGTGGCGAGCAGATTGTCAATCTGGTGCGTGGCCTATCGCCCTATCCAGCTGCTTGGGGCACACTTGCCGACAATCTGACAGCTAAAATTTTCGAGGTGGAGTTTATGCCTCAAATGATTGATTGTGAGTGTGGTACGATCCTCTCCGATGAGCGCAAATATATTCGTGTTGCCTGCAAAGATGGTCTGATTGACATTAAAGAGTTGCAGCTCTCAGGCAAACGTCGTATGTCTGCCGAAGAGCTGCTACGCGGTTTTAGGAATATCACTAGCTACAAGTTTAGCTAATTACCTTGCTTATAGTTTGTTATGTTGGTGGCAATACACTCCACCAGTCCCTCTATTGACTCTACGGCCGACCACGCATTGTGGGGCGAAAGCAGGAGTTTGTCGCTGTCGGCTGTGTGAAGTAGAGGTGAGTCGGCAGGCATAGGCTCCGAAGGGTAAACATCGAAGGCAGCCCCCGCCAATTTGCCACTATCGAGCGCCTCGGCCACAGCCTTCTCCACTACAATTCCACCACGCGCCACATTGATGATGAGTGCCGTAGGTTTCATCTGTGCAATCTGCTCAGTGTCAATCAGTCCGCGAGTTGAATCGTTGAGTGGGCAGTGGACCGAAACGATGTCGGCCCAAGCTAAAAGTTGGCTTAGCGACAGGGCTGTGTAGCCCTCATCGCGCACGCTACCAGAGGTGGATGTGTAGGCAACATTACAGCCGAAAGCTGAGGCGATGCGAGCCACCTCACGACCAATGTTTCCCATACCGATAATACCCCAATTTTTGCCCCACAAGCGGTGGGTGGGGCGGTCGAAATTGACCCACTCGCCCGATGCGCTGTATGCTCCGCTCTTCACGTAGCGGTCGTAGTAGCAATTTTGCCTAAGGAGCGCAAGGGCGCTGCCAAAAGTGGCTTCGGCCACTGTGTGAGTGGAGTAACCCACTGCATTTCTGACAGATATACCTCGCTGGGCAGCAGCTTCGAGGTCGATATTGTTTACACCCGTAGCAGCAACGCATATAAGGCGCAACTTGGGCAACGCATCCATCTCTTTTTCTCCGATAACTACCTTGTTTACAATGAGTACCTCAGCCTCTGCGGCACGCTCAACAATCTCCTCCGGGCGGGTTGAAGAGTAGCCTGTATAGTCGCCAAGAGCTTTGATGGCGGAGAGGTCGGCGCCTCCGAGCGTGTACTGGTCGAGAAATACGATTTTCATATCGGTTGTAGTGTTATATTTGTTTAAGTATCAATGCAATATCTATTCCATTTCACCGAGTAGGTCGCGTACAACTACGCTACTGCAAGTGCAACCAAAGGCGGCGGGGATGTAGGAAATTGAACCAACGTTGGACTTCTTGTTGGTCTCCTCAGCAATAATCATCGCCCCCTCGCGCACCGGCTCTGGCGAAAATACAGCCCAAAAACCACTCCTAATGCCCAATTTGTGCAGACGTTTGCGAAGCATATGCGCCAATGGGCAGTGGTGACTGCGACCAATGTCCTTGACCTCGATTTGCGTAGGGTCGGTTTTTGCCCCTGCACCCATAGAACTAACCAGCGGGTAGCCTCTTTCAAGCGCTCCTGCAATGAGATTCAGCTTGGGCGAAAGAGTGTCGATACAGTCCACAACATAGTCGTAGCGGACCTCGTCGAGCAATTCGTAGGTCTTCTCGTCGCGGATGTATTCGGTGTGGATGTGTAGCACTACTTGCGGATTTATATCTCGCAGTCTTTCAGCAAGAACATCGGTCTTATTTCTACCAATGGTTGAATGTAGAGCAATTA
>JAGBVY010000125.1 GCA_017630115.1 Tidjanibacter sp.
CTTGTCCTCCTCGTCGATGCAGTCCGAGAGAATCTGCTTAATTTCGTAGGAGGAAACCTCGTCACCACTATCGGTCTGCATAGCCTCCGAAAATAGACTTTTCAAGGCGATAATGCCGAAGTGGGTCTGGATATATTTGCTATTGACCACCCTCGAAATGGTCGATACGTCGAGTCCTGCGCTGTCGGCAATGTCTTTCAGAATCATTGGTCTGAGTCGCTTGGGGTCGCCGTCGATGAAGTAGTCGCGTTGGTAGCTAAGTATCTCGGTCATAGTACCAAGGAGGGTGTCGTGACGTTGTTTTATGGCCGATATGAACCACTTGGCCGAATCAATCTTGCTACGCACAAACTGCAATGCCTCCTTGCTCTGCTCGTCGGTTACATCGCCCGAGAGCGAGGTGCGTATCATATCCATATAGCGACGGTTGATTTTCAGGTCGGGGATATTGTACGAATTGAGCCTGAGGTCGAACTCGCCCTCGTGGTAGTCGAGTATGAAGTCGGGCACAACATAGGGGGCAGCGTCGTCGGAGGCGTCGCTGTAAAGGTTGCCGGGCTTGGGCGAGAGGCGACGAATCTCATCCATAGCCTCCACAAACTCATCCTTGCCAACACCCAAGCGCATAAGCAGGCGCTCGTAGTGTTTCTTGGCGAAGTCATCGAAGTGGTCTGTCAGTATGCGCTTCGAGAGCAACTGCACATCGTCGAGCGGTTCGAGCGCTCTGAGTTGCAAAAGTAGGCACTCCTGCAACGAGCGTGCGCCCACTCCCGAAGGCTCCAACTCCTGCACCACATAAAGCAGTCGCTCAATCTCCTCGACACTTAAATCCAAACCAATGCTGAAAGCTATATCATCCGATACGGACTGCAAATCTCTACGCAAGTAGCCGTCGTCATCAAGACTGCCAATCAGAAACTTGGCTACGGTCATATCCCTTGTCGATAGCTCTTTGTAACCCAACTGCTCTTCGAGAAACTCCTGCAACGAGCGACCACCCGAAATATAGACCATTGGTTGGCGGTCGTCGCGCGAGAAGTTGTTGGTACGCATCTTATAGCTTGGTGTTTCGTCCTCGCGCAAGTACTCCTCAACCGATATCTCCTTAGGCTCGCCAATATCCTCAGCCTCGCTCTTGCTCTCCTCCAATACGGGATTCTCCTCAATCTCCTGCTTGATGCGCTGTTCGAGCAACAAGCCGGGCAGTTCGAGGAGTTTAATCATCTGGATTTGTTGGGGCGAGAGCTTTTGCTGCAAGCCCAAGATGGTTTTTTGGCTAAATGAACTCATAACTACTTTCCTTAACTTTATACTTTTAACGTGAAAAAAAGACTACATTATTGTGTGCAGTCTCTTCATTTATTAAAAGTTTGGTAAAGTAAAAGGTCGAAGGCCTCTTGGGCTTATACGCCACTAAGGGATTTGATGGAGTTTAGTGAATTTGGGGAGATTAGGGACTAACCGAATCTCCCTAAATTCACCATAGCTCATATCTTCTATCATTATCAGTGGGCGATTGTGTTTCAACTCACCCGCTCATATTGATACTGTATTGCGGAGGAATTTCACACCCCCACCTTATCCTTTGAGCGGGTTTTGTGGAGGGGTTTTTGTGCCGAGCAAGGGAGTAAGTCCGCAGTTTACTGGGCGTAAATGAGGAACTTACGAGGCGCAGCTCGGTGCAAAAAGCACCCACAAGGCACGCTCAACTAATACTCGGCGTTTTTGGGAGTGCGAGGGAATGGAATCACATCGCGAATGTTGGCCATACCGGTCACAAACAAGAGCAGACGCTCAAAGCCCAACCCGAAACCACTGTGAGGAGCCGAACCCCAACGACGGGTGTCCAAATACCACCACAGAGTCTCCTTGCTCATACCGCGCTCCTCGATGATTGTATTGAGTTTGTCGAAGTCGGCCTCGCGCTCGCTACCGCCGATAATCTCACCAATCTTGGGGAAGAGAACATCCATAGCCCTAACGGTCTTGCCGTCCTCGTTCTGCTTCATATAGAATGACTTAATCTCTTTGGGATAGTTAATCAGGATAACGGGCTTTTTGAAGTACTCCTCAACCAAGTAGCGCTCGTGCTCGCTCTGCAAGTCGCAGCCCCAAGTGCAGGGGAACTCAAACTTGCGACCACTCTCCGAGAGGATGCGGATACCCTCGGTGTAGTCGAGCCTAACGAACTCACACTCTACAACGCCCCTAAGGCGCTCGATGAGCTCCTTGTCGAACATATTGTTGAGGAATGTAAGGTCGTCCATACAGTTGTCCAAAGCATACTGAACGCAGTATTTGATAAACTCCTCGGCCAGAGCCATATTGTCCTCCAAGTCGTAGAATGCCATCTCAGGCTCAATCATCCAAAACTCGGCCAAGTGGCGAGGAGTGTTGGAATTCTCGGCACGGAAGGTGGGGCCGAAAGTGTAGATCTGACCCAACGACAAAGCGCCAAGCTCGCCCTCCAACTGGCCGCTTACGGTCAGCGAAGTCTGACGAGCGAAGAAATCCTGCGAGTAATCTACTTTGCCCTCTTCGGTCTTGGGTACGTTGTTAAGGTCGAATGTGGTGACGTTAAACATTGCACCAGCACCCTCGCAGTCCGAAGCGGTAATCAGTGGGGTGTGCCAGTAGTAGAAACCTTTGTCGTTGAAAAATTTGTGGATGGCATAGGCCATAGCGTGGCGGATGCGGAACACTGCACCAAAGGTGTTGGTGCGAGGACGCAAGTAGGCAATCTCGCGCAAGAACTCCATCGAGTGACCCTTCTTCTGCAAGGGGTAGGTGGCGTCGGCTTTGCCGTAAATCTCAATGTTGCGAGCCTGCACCTCGACGGGCTGACCCGAGCCTACCGACTCTACAAGCAGACCGGTGACGGCCAAGCAACTACCCGTAGTTACATCTTTCAGAAGAGCCTCATCAGCCGCGGCCATATCGACCACAACCTGAATGTTGTTGATGGTTGAGCCGTCGTTAAGAGCGATGAAAGCAACATTTTTGTTGCCACGTTTAGTCCTCACCCAACCTTTGACTACAACCTCCTGACCCTCGGGTTTCTGACGGAGCAAATCAATAATTCTAACTGTCATATCTAATCGTTTTAATTTTGTTTGTTTCGAAAATCTTGCCGTGGCCCATAATTAGAAACTGTTGAAATTTGTTTGCGAAATTATTTTATGGTTGTTTTGTGTCTATTTTTTCGTCTGATTCGAGGCGCATAGGAGTCCCTATGTAACGAGAATCGGGCGGAAAAAGAGTCGTAAACAACCTAAAAGAATGAGATAAATAAATTTTCAATAGTTTCTAAGCCACAATAATTCACGTTACAAATGTACACATTCTTTTCTAAAAAGAATAAAAAAGTGGGTTTTTAGTAACTATTTTTGCATTGTTTAGCCAAAAAATGCTTACATTTGTAGGTTGATAATTGTATGCATACGCAAAAGATGGGTGTAAATACTACCATATACCGTTCACTCACGCAACAAGAAATCGACATCCTCAGTGCCAATGGCTGCAAGGCCGATGATTGGGCTGGGGTGGAGGTTGTAAGCGAGGGATTTGCTCCGGAGCGTATATGCCGTTGCCGATTCAAGGGCAAGGTGAGGATTGGTGCTGGTGTGACCATCAAAGATGTAGGCTCGTTTGTGGCCAACTACACCATTGGCAATCGTGTGAAGATTGTGGGTGTGGGCATACTCGAAACCAAGGGCGAGAGTTCGTTTGGTAACGGTGTGCAGGTGGCGACGATTAACGAAAATGGAGGTCGCAGTATCTCTATTTACGACGACCTAACATCGCAGAGTGCCTATGTGTGTGCAATGTATCGTCACCGACCCAAGACGGTGGAGGCGCTCGAAAGGATTGCTCTTGCTCACACCCAGAGTGTGACCTCCGTGATGGGTACTATTGAGGATGGAGCAAGGGTGTGTGATTGTAAAATCATACGCAATGTGAGGATTGGTAGAGGTGCGAGAGTTGTTGGAGCATCCATACTCCAAAATGGTACAATTCTCTCTACCGACGACTCGCCTACCGAGATAGGTGTCGATGTAAAGATGTATGACTTTGTTGTGCAAGAGGGCTCGTCGATAGACAATGGAAGCCTACTACGCCGTTGCTTTGTTGGGCAGAGCGTTATAATAGAGAACCTTACGGCTACCGACTCGCTCATATTTGCCAATTCGCATATGGAGAATTGCGAGGCTTGTAGTATTTTTGCCGGACCTTTTACGGTGTCGCACCACGCTTCGTCGTTGCTCATTGCGGGTATGTTCTCGTTCTTCAATGCAGGCTCGGGCACCAATCAGAGCAACCACCTCTTCCGCACCGGAGCGGTGCATCAGGGAATTCACCTGAGGGGTGTGAAGTTTGGCAGCAATGCCTACACTATGCTCCCTTGTCGCAATGGAGCCTTCACGGTGGTCATTGGTCGCCACCGCAACAATGCCGATACGGACAATTTTCCCTATTCGTATTTGGTGGAGAAGGAGGGAACTTCGTACCTTATGCCGGCCAAGAACCTGATGAGCTATGGTACGGTGCGCGATTTGGGCAAGTGGCCTCAGAGGGATAAGCGTCGTGGCTTCAAGCGCGACAACATCAGTTTCGACGAGTGTACACCCTACATTGGTGTTCGCATAATGAAGGCTATTGAGTTGCTCACCGCGCTACTTGACAAGGAGGGGGTTGAAGGCCCCGAGGTTATCAACTGGGGCCGTATGAAACTTACTCGCAAGGCAGCTATGCAGGGTAGGCGTATCTACGAGCAGGCCCTCAGTAAGTACTTGGCCGATATGCTCACCAAGGGTGCGCTGAGGGAGGAGTGCGACGGCAGTGGCCACTGGATTGATTGTGGTGGCGAGTTTATGCCGATGAGCCAGATGAACCTGTTGCTTGCAGGGGTTGAAAGTGGCGATATCGGCTCGGCCGGGGAGCTTAAACGTGCTTTCGATGTGGTGGCCGATAATTACGACGATTATGCATATAGTTGGGCGGTGTGGGCTGCCTCTCAGAGGCTTGGTCACCCCGCTAGCCAGCAGGAGTTGGAGGCGATTGTGGCTCAGGGTAGGGCCGCAGGGCAGAAGCTCCGAGAGATTACCGAGGCCGACAAGATGAAAGATTTTGAGTCGGTGGCTCAGGTGGGCTATGGTATAGATGCCCAAACGCCCGAGGAGGCTCTGGCCGACTTCAAAGCCGTTAGGGGAGAATAGAGCGTGACCGAAAAAGAGATGTTTTTATACCAAATAAACTTAAATAATAAACCATTTTAACAAACAAAAAAGCTATGAAATTACCTTACTCAGAACCTTACCGTATTAAAACGGTAGAAGCTATTAAACCTTCGACTCGCCGTCAGCGCGAGAAATGGATTAAAGAGGCTCACTACAACCTCTTCAACCTTAGCTCCGACCAAGTATTTATCGACCTTCTGACCGACTCGGGCACCGGCTCGATGAGCGATAAACAGTGGGCTGCGATGATGACTGGTGACGAGAGCTATGCAGGTGCAAGCTCCTATTTCAACCTCAAAAAGACTGTTAAGGAGATTTTTGGTTTTGACTACTTCTTGCCCACCCACCAAGGTCGTGCTGCCGAGAATGTACTCTTCTCGGGTTTGGTAAAAGAGGGTGACATCGTTCCCGGTAACTCCCACTTCGACACCACCAAGGGCCACATTGAGTCGCGCAAAGCAACTGCTATTGACTGTACAATCGACGCTGCAAAAGATACTCAGTTGGAGATTCCTTTCAAGGGCGAGGTTGATATTGAGAAACTCAGGGCTGTATTTGAGAAATATCCCAAGGAGAGGATTCCTTTCTGCGTTCTGACCATTACCAACAACACCGCTGGTGGTCAGCCTGTTTCGATGAAGAATATCCGCGAGACTTCGGAGCTTTGCCACCAGTATGGCGTGAAACTCCTGATTGACTCGGCTCGTTTTGCAGAGAATGCATACTTTATCAAGAAACGCGAGCCCGGTTATGGCAACAAGACCATCAAACAGATTGTTAAGGAGATTTACTCCTATGCAGACCTTATGACCATCTCGGCTAAGAAAGATGGTATGGTAAATATGGGTGGTTTCTGCGCTATGCGTACTCAGGAGGAGTTTGACCTTGCAAAACGTTTCTGCATCTCCTTCGAGGGCTTCATCACCTATGGTGGTTTGGCAGGCCGCGATATGAATGCATTGGCAGTGGGTCTTGACGAGAATACCGAGTTTGAGCAGCTCGACGCTCGTATGCGTCAGGTAGCCTACCTCGGCAAGTTGCTCGACCGCTACGGTGTGCCCTACCAGCGTCCCGCAGGTGGCCACGCTATCTTCGTAGATGCCAAGAAGATGTTGCCCAACGTACCTAAGGAGGAGTTTGCTGCTCAGACTTTGGCTGTTGAGCTCTACTTGGAGGCTGGTATCCGTGCTTGCGAGATTGGTTCGATTTTGGCCGACCGCGACCCCGTTACCCGCGAGAACCGTTATAGCGACCTCGAACTTACCCGTTTGGCTATCGCTCGTAGGGTTTATACCGACAACCATATGGCCGTTATTGCAGCTGCTTTGAAGAATATCAAATCGAGGGCTGACAAGATTACCCACGGCTACCGTATCGTTGAGGAGGCTCCTATCCTCCGTCACTTCACCGTTAAGTTGGAGAAGATTGAGGAGTAATCCTTCCTTGTTCAATTAGACGTCAATACCGAGCCTCCGAGGGCAATACTCTCGGAGGCTTTTTTAACCAACAAGCAAGCTAAGGCTGATTACCGACTACTGAATACTGATAACTCAAAAAACGATTGTTCGCGATGAGAAAATTTGTGCTTTCTATCATAGGAGTCCTAATGTTTTCGGCCACTGTGTTGGCTCAGAGTAGCAACCGTGTGGGCTACAAGGGTGTTGCCCCACGACGCACCGAGTTTATATCCTACTCCACTCGTGTGGGTGCTGAGAAGGGCGACCGCTCGGCTGAGCGACACTATCTGAATCTGCAATACAAACACTCTGGCACTACGACCAATGCCGAGGGCGAGAGTGTGGCCCGTTATGAGGTGGAGATTCCGCTTGTGTGGCGCGATAGGGATATTTTTCTCCACACCGAGGGTGGCGCTGCCGAGAAACGCATCCGTATAAATGGCGCCGAGGTGGGAGAGTGTAGGGACAATCGCACTCCTGCCGAATTTCTCATTACAAAATATATTAAGGATGGCACCTCTGTCATCGAAATCATCTCTCCTGCCGAGTGCGACCTGCGCCCTGCCGAAATGTTGGGCGAGAATATGCTCGAAGAGCAACTTTTTATCTACTCGCAACCCCCAATCAGGATTCACGACATTATCCTCTCGGCCCATCCCGACCCAATGGGTCGCCACGGCGAGCTGAGTATGGATGTGATAGTTAGTTCTTCGCGTCGTAGCAGGGAGCAAATATCGGTTGGTTACGACATCTATTCGCCCGAGAAGGAGCTGAAATACTACGATGTGCGCGAGCACGAGGTGGGAGCATTGGCTACCGATACCCTCCATTTCCAGACCAATATCTACGGTGCTATGGAGAGGCTGTGGAGTGCCGATAGTCCCAAACTCTACGATGTGACCCTCTATCTGAAACGTGGCGGCATCATCTCGGAGTATATAAATATAAAGGTGGGCTTTGGCTCTACCAGTTTTGCCAATGGCGAGCTGTTGCGTAATGGCAAGGTGGTGGATGTTAGGGCTGCACGCTACAACACCTCGGGCCCTGCAAAACAGACTGAGGCCGACCTTAGGGCACTCAAACGTCAGAAAATCAACACCATCTACACCGACTATCCACAGCCCTATTGGTTCTACGACATTTGCGACCGCGTAGGACTCTATGTTGTGGAGCAGGCCAACATCAATACCGACCCCAAAGGCGGTGACCGCAGCCGCAAGGGTACGCTGGCCAACAACCCCCAGTGGCTCGATGAGTTCCTCGAAAGGGTGGCAGCAAGTTACTACCGTGCGCGCATACACCCCTCGGTGGTGGCGTGGAGCTTGGGTGGCAACTCGGGTGGTGGCTACAATATGTACAAATGCTACGAATGGCTCAAAGGGGTGGAGAAAGAACGCCCTGTGGTCTATGGCGAGGGCGAGTGGAATAGCGACCTGAGGTTGCCTGAGGCTGTGCACTAATCGAGCCGTAGGAGAGTATTTACCCCACAAAGACGACCAAGTAGATATGAATGTAGAGTTGATTGTTGTAGGAAAAACCGACTCAAAGGAGGTGGCACAACTGGTTGAGGAGTACAAACAACGCATTGGCTTCTACACCCGCTTTGGCATAAGTGTCATCCCCGATGTGAAAAACACCCGCTCGATGAGCGAACCACAGCAGAAGAGAGCCGAAGGCGAGGCTATACTCAAACTACTGCTTCCCTCCGACTATGTTGTACTTATGGACGAGAGGGGGGCGCAACCCACCAGTGAGGAGTTTGCCGAGTGGTTGCAGAAGCGTATGGCCAGCGGATGCAAGAGGCTTGTGTTTGTCATCGGAGGCCCTTATGGATTCTCTCAGGAGGTCTATGATAGGGCCAGCGGCAAGATAGCCCTATCGAAGATGACCTTCTCGCACCAAATCGTTAGAGCCATTTTTGCCGAACAGCTCTACCGAGCCTTCACCATAATCAACAACGAACCCTATCATCACAAGTAAGGGTCTAATGTCTATTTCGGCTGTGCCTTGCGGGCGATAGCTGCGTTATGCTTGCTTCGGAAATCCTCATTTACGCTCGGTAAACTGCGGTTTCCTCAGCTTCGCAAGCCTTGCTCTCGCCTCACAAAACCCAGCCTCAGGACAAGTCCTGTTTTATGAGTGTGCGGAGCAAGCTCCGTTTTGTGATGGTGGTGCTCACGACCGAATTTTCGCTCCACGACCACTCCTCCCCTATGTCAGGGGAGGTGTCGCGCAAGCGACGGAGAGGTTAGTTTTATAGTTTACCGACCCGAAAGTTAAACCTAAATAATCCTAATATGAAAAGAACACTTGTACTTCTCTGTGCGCTATTTGCGACTTTGAGCCTTGTGGCGCAAGATTTCCAGAGCTACTTCACCAACCGCACTCTGCGCACCGACCTCATCTTTTCGGGCGACGCCACCACCCAGCACATCACCTTGCGTGGCCTTCACTCGTGGGAGGGGTGGAGTGGCCGCCGTCACAACCTCAGCCAAGTGCCTCTCAGGGGCGACGGCCAGTTGCAACTTACCGATGTGGCCACAGGCGAGGTTATCTATCGCACCACCTTCTCGTCGCTCTTTCAGGAGTGGCTCTCTATGGAGGAGGCGCAGAAGGTCAGTAGAGCCTACGAGTTTACTCTGCTTGCCCCAATGCCACTGAGGCCCGCACAGATGAACGTAGTGCTCTACAATTCCGCTCAGGAGGTCTGCGCCGAGTTGCAGTTAACGATAGACCCCGCCGACATCCTCATCCACAACTTCGACTCTCTGCCCACCACTCCCTATACCACTATCCATAGCGGCTCGGAGCAGGAGAAAATCGACGTGGCCATTGTTGCTGAGGGCTACACCGCCGAGGAGATGCAACTCTTCCGTGAGGATGCCCAGAGGACCGTTGAGGCTCTCTTCTCGCACGAGCCTTTTGGCTCTATGCGCGAAAGGTTCAACATCGTTGCCGTTGAGAGTGTGAGTGCCGATAGCGGGGTGAGCATACCTCGCGAGGGGGTGTGGAAGGATAGTGCCGTAGAGAGCCATTTCGATACCTTCTACGCCGCACGCTATCTGACCACCAGTGCTATCTTCACTATGGCCGACCTGCTGGCAGGCATACCCTACGAACACATCATCGTGCTGGCCAACACCGACACCTATGGTGGCGGAGGAATCTACAACTCCTACACCCTCACCACAGCCCACCATCCACTCTTTGCGCCGGTTGTGGTACACGAGTTTGGCCATAGCTTTGGTGGCCTTGCCGACGAGTATTTCTACGATACACCCGACATCGCCTCCAACCCCCTGACAGCCACCAACGAGCCTTGGCAACAGAACATTACCAACCTTGTCGATTTGGACTCTAAGTGGGGCGATATGTTGCCCGAGGGCACATCCATACCCACCGAGCCCACCAAAGAGGCCGAGGATAACTACGTTGTTGGTGTCTATGAGGGAGCTAACTATATGACCAAGGGCGCTTTCCGACCTGCGGTTGTCTGCCGTATGCGCAACAATACCGCCACTCAGTTCTGCCCCGTATGCCAGAGGGCTTTGGAGCGTATGATACGTTTCTACACCGAGGATGGGGTGGTAGAGTAGGCCGACGAAAACACTCCCAATATGAATTGCACGAGGCGCTCCGCATTGGAGCGCCTCGTGACTTGTGTGTATATATGGAGAGTTGGGGTGGGGCTTAGTTGGCTATTAGTCAATCTTTACAACGTCGCCCTTGGGGTTGAAGGTGAGCTCGGTGCCGTCGGATAGCTCCACCTCGTAGCCCTGACCCTCGGTCTCGATGCTCATAACCAAGATGTTGGGGTACTCGTCCCAGACGTAGGTGGTGATTTGCTCGGGGATGATTTCAATGGGTATGGTGTCGTTGCGGAGCTTGATTTTGGTCCATTGACCCGAGGCGTCGAAATTTACTTTGGAGCCATCTTTGAATATGACACGATAGGTGTTGCCGCTGCGGTGGTGGTGCTGGTGGATGACCTTGATTTGGTCTTTGGCGAAGTAGGTGTCGATGAACTCCTGCGCCTTCTGGGGGAGCTGTTTGAGTGTCACCTCAGCGGCATTTGCGACAATGGTGGCCATTAGGGCCACTGCGATAGTTAGGATGATTCTTTTCATAGCATAGAGTTGTTTTTAGTGTGTTCGCTCGTAGAGGTGCAAAAAGAGTGCAAAACAATTCCTCCGGCAAAAATAATTGCATTTTACGCCCCTGCCCACAATTTTTTTCTTCCCAGCCACACATTTTTTATCCTCCGCCCACATTTTTATGCCCTTATCCCGATTTTGGCACGGGCTTTGCAACTACTTATGGCGTGGTCGCAACGACCACACAAGGTTTCTTCATTTATTTAAGTTTGGGTTAGTAGTTTTGAAAAGGTAGCCGTTGTGAAACGCCTACCTTTTTGTTTTTGTTTGAGGGAGTGTAGGGAGTGTAGGGAGTGTAGGGAGTGTAGGGAGTGTAGGGAGTGTAGGGAGTGTAGGGAGTGCTGGGCCTTAAATTCCCTAAGTTCTCTAAA
>JAGBVY010000126.1 GCA_017630115.1 Tidjanibacter sp.
AGTAAACCCAGAGAACCCAGCAAATAGGGCTTAGTCCCTATTCCCTAATCTCCCTTTCAATAGTAAATGGGTTGCCCCGCTGTGGGGCAACCCATTTAAGTTGTGTTAAGAGGTTTTGCTCTTGGGGCGGACTTTCTTGCCGGAGGGCGTTGTGGCCACCCAACCAAACAGGAGTATGGCAGCGGTGGCTATCAGGCCGGTGTAGTCGCCTTGGTAGTCGGGGGCAATGGCTATGCTCGATTGGAAGAGCTCCACGTTGTTGTGGAGGGCCGAGGGGGCGATTGCACTACCGTCGAGTGTCCTCTCAATGGCCCAGTTCATACCGTCGGGACTCTCGGAGGCTACCAATGAGAGAGCTCCGCCTATCAGAAGGGCGCAGATGGCAAAGGTGCTATATACGCCTCCGAAGTTGGCTCTGAGGGGCTTGGTGGGGGTGTAGTAGAGCTCCAATGTTGTAGGCTCACGCTTGGCTACGATGGCCACAATAATGCCCGTTATAGCTCCCTCACACACGCCTATAAGCAGGTGGATGGGTACCATATTGGCAAAGAATGTTGCCACGGGGAGTGCCGAGATGTTGGATAGCGCGCTCTCGGCCACCACCGCCATAGCTCCCAACGCAATGGCTACGGTGGAACTTACTATCGAGGCCATAAAGAATCTTACTGGCGAAGAGCCGCTACCGCGAGCAATAGGCCTAAAAAGGAGCGGATAGACCACCAGCGCACCTATGGCTGCCATATTGACAATGTTCCAACCGAGCGACAAGAGTCCGCCGTCGGCAAAGAGCAACGATTGGAGCGTCAGCACTCCGGCGAGAGTGAGAAATCCGAGCCACGGGCCCAGTAGGGCGGCCAGCAGTACCCCTCCAACGAGGTGGCCACTACAACCGAGGTCGGCAATGGGGAAGTTGAACATCTGACAAGCAAAGACAAATGCGCCAAGAGCACCCATAAGGGGCAATTTCTCTTTTGTGGCCTTCTGCTTGCCTGCATTTCGGATGGCCACCGCAATGAGCGCTATGGCCACCACGCCACCAACGATAGCCATCGTTGGCGATGTGAGATGATTAGGTGTGTGCATAATTGATTGTTTAGTGATTGTATAATAGGTTGTAAATTGGTTGGGCCCCTACGACCTGTGCTCAACACTGGTTTTGTGCCAATGGGAGTGGTCGGGAGGGCTTTGGTTGGTCGTGGTGTGGAGCGCGCCAATAGCAAGGCGAGGCAAGAGAAAGAGCCACGTTGTGAGGCAGAACGGAGCGGTCAGGGCTGGCAGACCCAGAGGCTCCAAGAAGATGTTGGTTGCTCCCTGCACAAAGAGTGTGGCCAGTGTGCCGAGCAAGGCCCAGAGGGTTGTTCCCAACGAGGGACGGTAGAATACTGCGCCCAGAGCTATGGCTGTCAGTGCGGGCGAGAATCCGTAGAGTCCCGACTCCACCGCCACCATTGAGCCGCCCATCCAAATGGCTCCGTATGTGCCTATGGCCGAGCCTATAAAGGCCCACAGAGCTGCCTTTGGTGAGCTGATGAGTAGGCCCACGAGGAAGAGCGCTCCCGACACCCACGACTCTTGCAACATAATCTGACCTATGCCCCTTAGAGGCCACTCCACCGCCTCCCACACCGACGAGGGCGCTGTGGCGGCCCAGTCGCTAAGGTGTATGGCGGGGAGCATTGGGTGCGAGAGTGCCACTTCGTCGAGCCCTGCGAAGATGCGCGAGGCGGACAAAAAGAGCCAAGAACACAACACAAAGGGGAACGTTAGGGAGTTGATGCCATAGGCCGAGCTGATGTTGTTCAGACCTGTGCGAACCCAAGTGGTCATTGCAGCTGTGAGTATGAGTACCACCCACGCTTCGGGAGTGCTTCTGAGAAAGGTTATTATGGCTATGCCGGCAAGAGTGCCGTTGAAACCCCACAATCCCACCTCGCCCTCATCGGCAGGCAGACCGAGGATGTAGCCTGTAAGGGTGGCTACCACTAGGCCCACTACCGCACCCAGAGCCACCTCGGCGTGCCCCGAGGAGATTGCACCCCAAAGGATGCCCGCCACGAATAACACGCCCGTGATGGCACTTGGTTGAAACATTATCTGTGCTGGGCCCGCCAGCAGAGCTTTCAATGATTTTTTCATAGTCTGTGTCTAAATGTGTTGTTGTGTTTGTTTATCGCCACGCAAACTCTCGTGGCATACCCACTCCTTTAATCTCCTGCCGTGCTACTGAGGCTATTGTGCGTAGAGTAGTGAGGACTCTCTCGGATGAATCTCCCACCACCCCCACTACCGCCCCGCAACTCTCGGCCAAGAGCGCTACACTCACCCTTAGGTCGTGGCTTAGAGTGGGGTGGAGGGCCTCGTAGAGCGATTGGATTTTGGGCGGTGGGGCTACGATGAGTAGCGAACCAAAATGGCTCAAACCACCCATCAAAGCCCACTGCTCGGGCCTGCGCACCGTGGGGGTGATGTGGAGCGACTGACGTGTCACCACTCGACCCGATGGGTGGCAGACCATTTGTGAGAGGTGGAGCTGTCGGAAGTCGAAGTACTCGTTGTGGTGTTTGCGTCCGCAGGCCACCACCTCGCCAAAGAGGAGCGACGCACTGGGTGCAATGAGTATCTCGGTTGTGGCCTTGTAGGAGGCCTCTCGCGAGGGGATAAGTGGCAGAGGGAGCCATTCGAGGTAGGCCTCCTCGTCGAGGGTGATGGTTTGGCGTAGGTGGGCCTCTTCGCCGGGCTCCATTGAGGCCACAACGGTGGCGGCTCCGGTGGATATGTGGGCCATTGCCCCTTTGCCAAGTTCCACCTCCACCCGATAGCGGTCGCCCTGTACCACCGGCCCGCCCGAGGAGAGCATATAGACGGTGGCCATATCGGGTAGCTGCTCGTCGAAGTAGAGGGCTTGCTGTACCACCATAGGCACACGTCGGTGGAGGTGGCGGAGCGTGGTACGCCCCGTGCTGTCGAGCTGAAAACCAAGCTCAATTACTCCATATTTTCCCCTTGTAGTGGTCATTGTGTGGTGTCGATTTTGTCGAAGAGCGCCATCTGACGAATCATCCCCAAGAGGGTGTCGATACCCTCGCCCGTAAAGCAGTTGGTCATAACAAAGGGCTTGCTGCCACGCATCTGACGTGTGTCGTGCTCCATTACACCCAAGTCGGCGTGGACATAGGGTGCAAGGTCAGTCTTGTTGATTACCAAAATGTCGCTGTGCGATATGCCCGGCCCATCTTTGCGAGGTATTTTGTCGCCTGCGGCCACGTCGATGACGTAGATGAAAAAATCCACCAGCGCAGGCGAAAAGGTGAGTGTGAGGTTGTCGCCTCCCGATTCGATGAAGAGTATGTCGGTGTCGGGAAAACGCTCCTCCATCTCCTCCACTGCGGCCAAATTCATTGAGGGGTCTTCGCGCACGGCGGTGTGGGGGCAAGCGCCCGTCTCTACACCCACAATGCGCTCCTCGGCCAGAGTGCCACGCAGTATGCGCCTGACGTGTTGTGCATCCTCGGTGGTAACTATATCGTTGGTAACGATGACTACGCTCAGTCCCTCGGCCAGAAGGTGGGGTGTGAGTGTCTCGATGAGTGCCGTTTTGCCAGAGCCAACAGGGCCTCCAATGCCTATGCGGCAGGTGTTTTTGCGGTAGTGATGTTGCATTTGTTTGTGCTCTTTGCTCTAATTCATAAATAGTCGGCCCGACCCCTTCTCGTGGAGCGAGGCTGCCAACGAGAGCGAGGGCGACCACGAGGTCATATCCTCCAAGGTGAGTTCTCCGTAGTGGTTGTAGAGCCTCTCACACAGAGGGGCCAGCTTGCGGAGAATACGCTGAGTGTCGAAGTGGGTGATACGCATTAGTCTGAGCGAGGCCGAGAGTATGGTCTGTGCCACCCCATAGAGGTGGGCGGCATAGAGCCCACGCTCCTCCACGCCCAGCGTCAGCCCCGCAATAGCCTGAGCTATGGGGTAGCTCCCAGGGGTGAGTTCGCGCCTAATCCAGTCGTAGAAGTCGTTGCTCAGTGAGGAGGGGGCAATCGAGCGTAGCAGGTCGGCCAGACGGTGGCCCATACGCAGGGTCATTGAGCGCTGTTCGCTGGCCGACTTGTAGCTCATAAGCCTTAGGTCGGCATCAATGACCCTTGCGTAGTCGCCACTCTCGCCACTCCTGAAAGCCTCCAAGAGAGCGATGCAGTCACACTCGGCAGCCCCATAGAGCGCTCCAATGGTGTACTCTTCAAGCTCTCCAATAGTGCCCACCATACCGGCCTCAATAGCCCCTTCGAGTCCCAGCGAGAAGCTGAACGACCCAACGGGCAGGGTGCTGTCGGCAAGCTGCGCCAAACCAAACAGCGAAAGGAGTGTGGTGGTGTCGTTAGACATAATCTTCTATTGTGTGGATATGGCTCCGGTGGCGGTGGGAGTTGTGAGAGTTATTGGTGGGAGAGGTCGAGCCGAATAGTGTGCGTATCTCGGTGGGGGTGAGATAGGGAATAAGCTCGCTACCAGGGCGGAAGCTAAACTCCAATCCCTCGAAATTGTAGGTTCTTAGCACGCTGAGCATAACTTTCCTATCGACCGCCAGAGGCACAAGTAGCGAGTTGCCCCTCAGTAGGGCAGCCCAATGCTGGTTGCCTATGGCGTGACCAAGCTCAATGGCCAGAGCCATAGCCTCGGTGTGGCTGCGTCGCTCCAACGAAGAGAGGTCTATAACCAACACATCGCCCAGTTTGAGCCTCACCACCGAGGCACAGTTGCTCTCGGGCGAGAAGAAGATGATGTCACCGTCGGTGAGTTTATGCCCCCTCTCAAATGCCATTGCGTAGCTCTTGCCACTTGTGCCAATGGCCAGTAGGCGGCTCTTTTGTGCGTTCCACCCATCCATCTCGATGTAGTCTATCTGGAAACCTCGCAGTCGCTCTTCCCACTCGGGCGAGTGGCTATTGCCAATAACTTTTGTATATACTTCCATCATTTTTCCGATTGATTGTTTGTTGCTGCCACTTACGAAAACCAGTAGAGTTGTGCCAAAGGCAACTTTTCGGCAGGCGTAAGCTCCACCACCTTGCCATCGACGCTCACACGGAAGGTCTCAGGATTGACCTCAATCTCGGGTGTTGCCCCATTGAGTACCATATCCCCTTTGGTGAGCGAGCGGGTGTGCTCAACGGCCATAACGTTGCGCCTGAGTGAGAGCCTCTCTTTTATGCCACAGCAGAGCGCCGCCTTCGATACGAAGGTCCAGCAGGTAGTACTGAGCGCACTTCCATAAGCACCAAACATTGGTCGGTAGAGGATAGGTTGAGGGGTGGGGAGTGAGGCGTTCGGGTCACCCATAAGCGACCAACTAATCATTCCGCCCTTGATGACCATCTTGGGCTTCGCGCCAAACATAGCAGGTTCCCACAATACCAAGTCGGCCACCTTGCCCACCTCCACCGAGCCGAAATCTTTGGCTATACCAAAGGTGCGAGCAGGGTTGATTGTGACTTTGGCAATGTAGCGCCTTAGGCGGAAGTTGTCGTTCTGAGGCGCATCCTCGGCGAGTCGGCCAACTCTGTTTTTCATATAGCAGGCCATCTGCACAGCCCTCATAAAGTTCTCGCCCACGCGACCCATAGCCTGCGAGTCGGATGAAATCATCGACAGCACGCCAAGGTCGTGGAGCATATTTTCGGCGGCTTGCGTGTCGGGCCTAACGCGGCTCTCAGCAAATGCTACGTCGGAGGGTATCTTGGGGTTGAGGTTGTGGCATACCATAATCATATCAAACAATTCGGCCTGAGAGTTGATGCCGTAGGGGAGTGTGGGGTTGGTCGAGGAGGGGAGTACGTTTGGCTGGGAGGCCACACGCAGTAGGTCGGGAGCGTGGCCACCACCGGCACCCTCGGTGTGGTAGGTGTGGATGGTGCGCCCGTCGAAGGCCGCAATCGTATCCTCTACAAAACCACCCTCGTTGAGAGTGTCGGTGTGGATTGCTACCTGCACATCGTAGCGATCGGCTACCCTCAGTGCAGTGTCGATAGCCTTGGGAGTTGAGCCCCAGTCCTCGTGGATTTTCAGACCCATAACGCCCTTTTCGATTTGCTCCGCTAAGGGCTCTTCGGTCGAGCAGTTGCCCTTGCCCAGAAAACCGAAGTTGATAGGTATAGACTCCACACTGCGTAACATAGCCTCAATGTTCCAGTTGCCAGAGGTTATGGTTGTGCCGTTGGTGCCGTCGGTGGGGCCAATGCCGCCGCCAATGAGGGTTGTGATACCTCCCGAGAGGGCTGTCTGGGCCTGCTGGGGCGAGATGACGTGAACGTGGCCGTCGATACCTCCGGCTGTGAGTATCAGGTGCTCGCCACTGATGGCATCGGTGGCTGCGCCCGTAATCATACCGGGTGTGATGCCGTCCATAATGTTCGGATTGCCCGATTTGCCTATGCCTGCAATGCGGCCATCCTTTATGCCCACGTCGGCTTTCACTACGCCCAATATGGCGTCGATGATTGTGACGTTGGTTATCACAAGGTCGAGTGCTCCTTGTTCAGAGGTTGTGGTGTTGTCTAAGGCCATACCGTCGCGGAGGGTTTTGCCACCGCCATAGATTACCTCGTCGCCATAGGAGCCGCGAAGGTCGCGCTCTATCTCCACCCAGAGGTCTGTGTTGGCCAGACGTATCTTATCGCCCACAGTGGGGCCATAGAGGTCGTTGTATTGTTTGCGTGAAATGGTTGCCATTTTTGTTTTAGATATGTATTGTGTTGTTCTATTTTGTTTTGGTTGTGAGGTAGCCACGTTTAAGGAGCTTGCCAAGAGCTTTGTGGTAGGTGGGGGCGTAGGGGAGCGAGGGGTTTGCCGAGCCGCCCACCAGTCCGCCGAAACCAATTGCTCGTCTCTTGCCTCCATAGGGCACAACCTCCACACTCTTCTCCTCGCCCGGCTCAAAACGTACGGCTGTGGTGGCGGGGATGTTCAGATGACAACCGAAGGCTTTGTCGCGCTCGAAATCGAGCAAGCGGTTTACCTCGAAAAAGTGGAAGTGTGAGCCCACCTGTATGGGTCTGTCGCCTGTGTTGCGTACCCTTAGGGTGGTCACTTTGCGCCCTGCGTTGTAGGTGATTTCGCCTGGGCCAAACTCTACCGCCCCAATGGGTTTGGAGGAAATGGAGCAACTCTGCTGCTGCTTGTCTGTGGTCGATGTGACAGATGAAGTGCCACTGCTGCGCCCACATTGTTGTGGTGTTGTTTTACTCTTTGTTTCCATAGCTCAGTGTGGTTATTTAATGGGGTTGTGGATGCTCACAAGACGCGAGCCATCGGTAAATACGGCCTCCACTTGAAGCAGACCAATCATATCGGCTACCCCCTCCATAACGTCGTCGCGAGTGAGCACCTTTGCAGCGTCGGTCATCACCTGCTCCACATCTTTTCCGGCTCTTGCCCCTTCGAGTGCAGCTGAGGTAATGTAGGCCACCGCTTCGGGGTGGTTGAGTTTGAGCCCTTGGGCTTTGCGCCTCTCGGCAATCATTCCCATTGTTAGTAATAGGAGTTTTTCTTGTTCTTTTGGTGTTAAATGCATAGCTTTACTTTATTATGATTATATTGGCGTTTGAATAGGGGTGCAAATCTCTTGCCAACCTGTTGCAGTCGGGGCATAATTGTTGCGATTGTTGGAGATGAGTTATTTAATTTACCTTTGATACCTATGATTAAACTTATGTTGATTGCAGGTTGCGGCGGTTTTGCCGGCACTTGCTTACGATTTCTCACAGGTCGCCTGTGCGACCACATCCACTTGGGAGGCTTTCCCTTGGGAACTTTTGCAGTAAATGTTGTTGGTAGTTTTCTGATTGGCCTTCTGTTTGGTTTGGCCGAGAGTAGAGGGGCGTTGTCGCCCTCGGCGAGCGCACTGCTCATTACGGGTTTTTGTGGCGGTTTTACCACCTTCTCCACCTTTGCCGACGACATCTACCTGCTGCTCCAACGTGGCCAGTGGCTCCACTTTGGCCTCTATGTTGTCCTGAGTCTTGTTATTGGAGTGTTGCTCGTTTGCTTGGGTCGCTCGTTGGTGAGGTAGAAAAAGAGTTGGTGCTGGCTTAGATGGCCAGCACCAATTTTATCATAGCTATCGTAAATTTGCCACGCTCGGCATAGACTCGGTGGAGGGCAGGTTGGAGTGTGAGCTGCTGCCAAGTGTAGGCGTAGGTTAGCTCCAACTTGGTTTCGTAGCCACCCTTGTAGAGTCCTCGGTTGAGTATCAGTCCCAAGTAGTCGCCTGGGGTAAAGGGGGCTTGGCAGATTACAGCCAAAGCACCATAGAGGTCGCAGTCGCTCTGCGGAGCCCAACCGCCGTGGACTATTAGTTCAATGGCTCTGTTGGAGTCGTGGCCAATCCACAGTGGCTGTTCGGCCAGAAGCCACAGCGAGGCTCGGCTTGACTTTTCGCGCCTTCCGCGTGCCAGCTCGGTGGCTGTGGGGGCGTAGCCGTAGGTGGCTCCGAGTGTGTAGTTGCCCACATAACTCCCTTCGCTACCTTTGTAATTTATCTGCCCAATGGAGAATATGCCGTCGCGGCGGATGTTGAGTCTAAATAGGTCGCTCCACCTATCGGAGGCCACACCGTCGTAGATGGTGGCTGTGATGTTCCAATGGGGTGAGGGGTGCCATTCGGCGTGGAGCGACATAGCCGAGTTGGGGGCATCGGCCACAACAAAGTTGGTGGCTATCGAGGGAAATAGTCCATTCTCGGCCGAGGTGAATAGGGAGTTCCAAGGCGATGTGAAGTAGTCTTTGCCCAAGTTGCGTATGCCCACAAAGAGTCGCCAACGCCCCTCGTCGAGGTGTTGCCCCAAGCCCAACGACATCAGCGCCAACGTAGAGGGACTGTCCTCAATGGCCGAGAAGAGGTGGAGATTGTCGGCCACGCCGCTCTTGCCCAACTCTTGTCGAAGGTTGGCCACAGCCAGAAGGTCTATTGTGAGGTGGCCATTGCGCCAGAGGTTGAAGTTGTAGTCCACACCGAGCAGATTGACCCAGTTGGCAATGCCCGAGGTGGTGTTCCATAGTCCTTCGGTGGTGAGCGTTACGGATGGGTAGGGGGTAGCCTCTGAGTGGGGGTGTGCTTTCAATGGAGTGGGGCTGGCTGTGGCGGCCCAAAGTAGTAGTGCAACGAGCGAAGTAGAGTATCTTGCCATAGAAGAAAACGGATTTTGTAAAATAAAACCTTTTTGTGTAGGTTCTTTTTTACAAAATCCGTTCCAAATAATTAGTGACCAGCTTCGGCCACAAGCCTTTCTACGAGGCTTAGAAGCTAATCTTCACACCCAAGTAGGCGCTGCGGGGTTGGAGAGGGCCATAAACATAGCCCGAGTCGCGGTCGGCACCTTGGTCGAAGTCGCTTTGGTAGGAGTTGAAGATGTTTTTCACACCGCCGAAGAGTTCCAAGTTGGCGTCGGTGTAGAGCTTGATGTTGTAGCCCACGCGCACACCTGCATCGAAGAAACTTTGGGTCTGCTCGGCTGTGTCGGCCTCAATGTAGCCGGCGTAGTGCTGTACGAGCATCGAGCCGGTGTAGTTACCCGTAATGTTGAGCGAGAGGTTTTTGATGGGTTTGAGCATCAGCGTCAGGTAGCCGTAGTGGTCGGGGGTGCGGAACATCCTCAACTCGGCCTCGGCCGTATCGCTCCACTGCTCTGCCTCGGCATAGCGGCTACGCTGGATTGTCAGTCCGCCCTGCAACTCGCAGTTGTAGCCAAACATAGCCCTACCCTCAATGTTGAATCCCTCGACAGTTGCACCCGAGCCATTGTAGCGCTCCTGCAAAGCCACACCCTTGTCGTCGTGGCCAATCTCGCGCAGGGCAAACACATCGTGCAGCTCGGTGTGGAACAACTCGGCAATGATGTTCAGAGCCATATTGTCAAACGACTTAGCATACTCCACCGAGGCGCTCATCGAGATGGAACGCTCCTCTCGGAGGTCGTCGGCTAGCTGAATGCGTGTGCGCTCGCCACCAACGATGGCAATGTGGAGGTCTTCGTCGTAGGCCTGAGGAGCACGATAACCACCTGCATAGCTCAGTCGTAAACTCCAATCCTTGGAGGGGTTGTAGCGCAGGTTGATGCGGGGCGAGAATATGGGCAAGTCGATGAGGTTGTGTTTGTCCAGACGACCACCAATGAGCAACGAAACAGACTTGTTCTTCCACTCATTCTGGAAGTAGGCGCCATAGATGTTGGTCTTTTGGAGGGTGTTGATGTCGTAGCCCACCGAGGTGTCGTGGAGGAAGTTGTAGCTCCACTCCGAGCCTACGGTCAGTTCCGAAGGCATAAAGAGTAGGTGGTCGAACTCGTGGATGTATTGCACACCAGCCGAGGCCGTCAGGTCGTCGGTGTGACCATAGGCGTTGGGGTCCTTGTGAGCACCATAGTAGCTCTTGCGTGCGGTGTTCTGGAACGAGGCATAGACATTGGTGCGGTTGGTGTGGGTGGGGTCGGACCAGTCAAACGAGATGCTACCGCCGTCAATGGAGTGGTCGGCCATCTCACACACCATAGCCTCGTGCTGAGGCAGGTCGAGGTTGTCGCCACCCCTACGGTAGTCTTTGATGCGGTGGTACTGGGCCGTAATGCGCGAGTAGGGACCGGTGCGGAAGAAACTCCTCATACCCAGAGCTTCGGTGGTGGTTTGGAGTATCTCGGTGAAACCGTCGCCATCGTGGTCGTAGCCGTCGCCGGAGCGAGTCTGGGCAAAGACGCTAATGGCTGCCTTGCGGCTGGCCGACACGAGCGAGGCGTTGAGAGTTGTGGCGCTCTCCATAGCACCCGTAAGACCTATGGAGGTGGTTGTGTGCGACATCTCGGCCATACTCAGGCGAGGCTCTTTGGTGATGACGTTGATAGTGCCACCAATGGCGCTCGAACCGTAGAGTGCAGAGCCGCCACCACGCATAACCTCCACACGCTCAATCATATTGGCGGGTATCTGCTCCAAACCATAGACACCCGTAAGCGACGAGAATAATGGGTGGGAATCAACCAAAATCTGGGAGTACTTGCCGTCCAAACCGTTGATTCTCACCTGAGGGAAGCCACAGTTCTGGCAAGTGTTCTCCACCCTCACGCCGGGCTGAAACGTCAGTCCGCCACTGAGCGACGTTGTGGCTACACGGTCGAACATCTCCGACGAGATGACGCTCACCAGCGAGGGAGCTTCCTGTTTGAGCCTCTCGCTACGGCTACTCGACACTACCACTTGGTCGAGCATAAGCGCCTGTGGGCGGATTGCAAAATCGACTTCGAGTGTGTGGCCCTCCCTGATGTAAACACTCTTCTCGGCCCTCTCGTAGCCAATAGTCTCCACCTCCAATGTGTAGTTGCCGGGGCGGAGGTTACGAAGTAGGAAGTGGCCCGTAGCGTCGGTGACTGTGCCTACGGGAGTCCCTTTCAGCACAACGGTTACATAGGCCAAGTGTTCGCCGGTGTCGGCATCGACAACGTGGCCGAAGATGTGTGCGTCGGTTGGGGTTTGCGACAGGGGCGACGTTGGGGGATTGGTCGCCAGTAGAGCAATGGTGCTTGCTAAAAGCAGCAAGGCGAGTAGTGTGATTTTCTTTACCATACTTTTATTATATATTTCTTTTTACTATTTGCTTATATGTTTGATTTGCGGTGCAAAAGTATGGCAATTGGGTAGAACTTGCAATACTATTTTTTTGTGTTTTTTGCGGCCAAAAACATAAAAAGGGCGACACACGAAGTGTCACCCTCTAATCATTGGTAGGTATTGGGTCTGTTATTTCACAGCCACGCAGTCAATCTCAACAAGAGCGCCTTTGGGCAGAGCAGCCACCTCGTAGCAGATACGAGCGGGTTTGTCGTCGGTGAAATACTCGGCATAGACAGCGTTCATAGCACCAAAGTCGGAGATGTGCTGCAAGAGTACGGTGGTCTTAACCACATCGTTGAAGGTGTAGCCCGCCTCGCGGAGAATTGCGCCAAGGTTGTCGAGCGACTGACGGGTCTGAGCCTCAATGCCTTCGGGCATCTCGCCAGTGGCGGGAACAAGAGGAAGCTGACCAGATGCATAGAGAGCACCACCGGCCTCAATAGCCTGCGAATAGGGACCTACGGCTGCGGGAGCCTCGGGCGAGCAAATAATGCGTTTCATAGAAAAAAGTTTGTTTTGTTGTTTTGTTTGTTGGTTTTCTGAAAATTCTTGGCACAAATTTATATCTTTGTAGGCGAATAAACAAATTGTTAAACCTTTTTTTAACCATCATTGCCGACTATGAAAAAATCATTCTCATTGCTGATTGTAACTCTTTGCGCCCTTTTTGCCACCTCGTGCTGTCCTTGTCGCAAAGCCTCCCACAAAGCTCACCAACCACTCTTGGCTACCACCTGGGTGTTGGAGCAGATTGACGGCCAAAATGTGGCCTCGGACAACTCCTCGTTCAAAGATGCTTGCCTGATACTCGGTAACGACGGCTCTTTTAGCGGCTATGGTGGTTGCAACTCTATGGGCGGCAAGTATGTGATGACCCCCTCGGAGGCCCGCTCACAGAAGGATGTGGCAGGCAAAATAGAGTTCGGCGACATATTTTCCACCAAACGTATGTGTCCCAACGACCAGTTGGAGATGAAACTTTTCCGCACTCTGGATAAGGTCGATTCCTATGTTGTCGATGGCGAGAAGTTGTTGTTGCTTAGTGGTGGGGAGTTGAGGTTGGTGTTTAGAGCACAACAGCCATAGGCTGTGCCTTGTGGTCGATTTTCGCACCAAACGTCAGAGAGCGAGTTCCTCACCTACGCCCAGTAGGCTGCGGACTCGCTCCTTAGTTTGGCACAAAACTCGCCTCACAAAACCCAGCCGAGGGCTGTGGGTCTAAGGTCTAACGACCTAAGGCTTTAAGGGCTTTAAGGGCTTTAAGGGCTTTAAGGGCTTTAAGGTGTTATATGGCTTATATGGCTTATATGGCTTATAGGGCCTCTCCCTAAGCTCCCTAACCAATTTTGATTTTTTTCTCCTTCGTGCAACGTTTTGCTATACTTGTGCATCTAATAGAAAAGACTAACCATTCAAACACATTTTTACTCTTATGAAAAAAACGCTTCTCTTTGTTGCATTGGGTGTAGCTTTCGTGGCTGTGTCGCTCTGGGTGTGGCTCTCGCGTGGCCGTAGTGCCAAGGCAGTCAGGGCCAAGTTTCGTCTTGGTGGTGCTCTCTTGTCGCTGGCCGGTTTGGTGGCGTGTGGCCCGGGCTCAAACTCCACCACCTGCTACGAGCCTGCGATTAACTGCTACGACCCTGCACCCGAAAATGTTGTATGGGTAGAAGACTACAACAACTCCACCCCCTACGAGGTGCGCAATGGCGAGGAGATTCCTTTCTGTACCGAATTTGTTGTTGCCGATGAGTTTATTGTGACTGTATTCGATTCTGACTCGCTCGAACTC
>JAGBVY010000127.1 GCA_017630115.1 Tidjanibacter sp.
TATAAGCCCTATAAGGCCTATAAGGCCTATACACTGGGTTCTCTGGGTTCTCTGAGTTTACTGGGGCTTCTTAGTTCTCTCAGTTCTCCCAGTTCTCTCAGTACTCCCAGCAGTCAGCTCCGAATAAGCCCACAAGGCTCAGCCACTAGATGATAAATTCTATCTCCTTGAATAAGTAGGGCACCACCATCCCCTCGCTCTCCACCAACAATTCGCCCGAGGATTTCACGCCAAGAATCACACCCTCGAAACGCTTGCCATTAGGCAGACGGTAGGGGGCAAGTGTGCCTTTGCGGTAGATGAGTTTGTCGTAGGCGGCCTCAATCTCCTCGGGGGCAGTTTGAAGCTGAGAGTAACGGGCTTCCAAATCATCGTAGAGCCTCTGGAATACTTCATTGAGGTCGAAAGTGTGGCCTGCAATAAGGGCCATAGAAGTGGGGTTGGGTACCCAATCCTCAAACTCTTTCTGGTTGATATTCAGACCAATACCCACAACAGTGCGCGAGAGTTTGCCATCGGTACCGAGGTCGTGCTCAATGAGTATGCCACATATCTTTTTGTTGCCGACGTAGATGTCGTTGGTCCACTTTATTCTGCTGCGTATTTGGAAGTGTTCGAGTGTGTCCGTAAGGGCCAACGCCACAGCCTCGGAGAGCAGAAACTGGCGCTTGGCCTCCAAGAATGTAGGCTCCCACACCAACGAGAATGTGAGATTCTCACCCGGATTGCTACTCCAACGATTGCCTCGCTGACCACGACCTGCGGTCTGCTCACGAGCAATAACCACATCGCCGTGACGATAGCCGGGCTTTTTGACCTCTGTATTGGTCGAAGGAAGTGATTTGTAGATTAAAACTGCCATTGGGTAAATTCAAAATTCAAAATTATTTAGGGAGGTTAGGGAGGCCCTATAAGCCCTATATGTCATTAAAGCCCTTAATGCCCCTAAGGCCCTTAAAGCCTTTAAGGACTTAGGTCGTAAGACGTTTTGGAAGCACCACCCTCACAAAACAGGACTTGTCCTGCGGCTGGGTTTTGTGGAGCGAGAGCAAGGCTTGCGAAGCTGAGGAAACCGCAGTTTGCTTGGGCAAATGAGGATTTCCGAAGCAAGCGTAACGCAGCTATCGCCCACAAGGCACAGCCGACTATACCGACACCCCGTACTCCCTCAATGCCTCATTCAACGAAGTCTTCTTGTCGGTGCTCTCTTTGCGCTGACCAATAATCAAGGCACAGCTAACTCCGTAGTCGCCAGCAGGATAGTGGCGAGTATAGTTGCCGGGGATAACCACCGAACGAGGGGGTACATAACCCTTATACTCTACCGGCTCCGGGCCTGTTACGTCGATAATTTTGGTGGAGGCTGTGATGGTTGTGCCGGCACCCAAGACCGACTCGCGGCCAATCCTAACGCCCTCAACAACAATACACCTCGACCCGATGAAGCAGTTGTCTTCGATGATGACGGGAGCTGCCTGCACAGGCTCCAACACACCACCGATGCCCACACCACCACTCAGGTGGACACCCTTACCAATCTGTGCACACGAGCCTACCGTAGCCCAAGTATCGACCATAGTGCCGCTATCGACATAGGCGCCTATATTGACATAGGAGGGCATAAGGATAACGCCGCGCGCGATGAAAGCGCCTCGGCGAGCCACAGCGTGGGGCACAACCCTAACGCCAAGCTCTTTGTAGCCGTGTTTGAGGGGGAGTTTGTCGTAGAACTCCAAGTCGCCGGCGTGGGTAGTGGTCATCTCGTGGGTGGGGAAGTAGAGTATTACGGCCTTCTTGACCCACTCATTGACCCTCCAATCGCCCTCTTCGGTGGGCTCTGCAACGCGCAGTTTGCCCTCGTCGAGGAGAGTCACAACCTGCTCAATAGCGTCAAGCACCGCAGGCTCGTGGAGCAATTCACCATTCTCCCACGCAGCCTCAATATGATTTTTCAGTTCGCTATACATAGTATTCTCTGGTTTGGTTTTCCACACAAATATACAACAAATAATGGGAAAATTGGCCTAAGAGGTGACTTCGCAGCCCATTTTTCACATTTTGTATTATCTTTGTAACATCACATCACAATAGATGTGAAATTTTTATTTATTAGGACTTCTCTATGTACAACAACGAACAACCAAAACAACTCGACGACAAGACACCGCTTGTAGATGGTGCTCGTAGGCTCGATATGAGCAAAAAGCCTCGCAAGGTATCGTGGTGGCTACGACCAGTAATGTGGATTGCATCTTTCCCCGTAACGTGGATTCACCGCACCCGCATCAAAAAGGTAGGTATGGAGGGTGTCAAGCGCCCCTATCTGTTGCTCTGCAACCACAACGCCTTCTACGACTTTATGGTGGCCGTAAAGGCAACCTTCCCCAACCACGCCTACTACATTGTAGCCATCGATGGTTTTGTGGGCATTGGCGGTCTGCTCCATTGGCTTATGGCTCGTGTAGGATGCATCCCCAAGCGTAAGTTCACCAACGACAGCCGTCTGGTGCGTCAGCTCAGAGATGTCAAGGAGCGCAAGAAGATTGTGGCCTTCTACCCCGAGGCTCGCTACTCGCTTTGTGGCACCAACGCCATCCTTCCACCCTCTATCGGCAAGCTAGTAAAACTGCTCAAAATGCCCGTTGTGACCCTCATCACTCAGGGCAACCACATCAACTCCCCCTTCTGGCACACAGGCGATAGGCTAATCAAGACCGAGGCCACAATGAAACAAATTCTCTCGGTGGAGCAGATTGAGCAGATGGACTACAACCAGATTATGGAGGTTATCGACCGCGAGTTCTACTACGACGACTTCGCTTGGCAGCGTGACAACCAGATTCGTATGACCAAGCGCACCCGTGCCGAGGGTCTGCACAAGGTGCTCTACCAGTGTCCCCACTGCGGCAAGGAGTATCGTATGACCAGCAAGGGAGCCGAACTATGGTGCCAGGAGTGTGGCCACCGTTGGTATATGAACGAGTATGGCCAGTTGGAGGCTACCGAGGGCGAGACCCACTTTGCTCACATCCCCGACTGGTATGAGTGGGAGCGTGAGAATGTGCGCCGCGAGGTGGAGAGTGGCACCTATGGTATTGAAATCAAATCGGATGTCAGGGCCCTACCCCACCCCCGCAACTTCACCGAGTTGGGCGAGGGTATGCTCCGACACGATATGAACGGTTTTCTGCTTACGGGCAACTTCGACGGCATCAACTACTCGCTTTGCCTGCCTGCCGACCAGCGCTACTCCATCCACATTGAGTATGACTACCGCCGTTGGAAGCGCGACTGCGTTGATTTGAGCACCCTGACGGACACTATGTTTGTATTCCCTCAGGGCAACGACTTCTCTGTGACGAAGATTTCGCTTGCCACAGAGGAGATTTACAAGTTTCTCCACAAAGAGAAAACTGCCGAATAACAAGGGCCTCTTTGGCCAATAAACAGAGGGCTTGCCAATCGATTGGCAAGCCCTCTGTTTATTGGCCAAA
>JAGBVY010000128.1 GCA_017630115.1 Tidjanibacter sp.
CATAGTAGAAAACGAAGTTTTCAATAATTTATCAACAAACTACTACAATTTAGCTTTCGACTCACAATAGACGCAGCGGTACTTGCCGGGTTTGTCGGTACGAGGACAGAAGAGCGAATCAACGTTCTCGATATTGGAGATACAACGTTTATTGCTACAAACATACTCGTTGCGAACCACACCCTCGGGGAGCAAATCGATGGTCTTACTCTCGTCCTTAGCCCATTCGAGCAGTTTCATAATCAAGGCCATACGCACAAACTTACCATTCTCAACCTGACGGAAGTATGCAGCCCTAGGATCGCTATCGACATCTACCGTAATCTCGTTTACGCGAGGCAGTGGGTGGAGGATACACATATCGGGGCGAGCATTTTTGAGCTTAGCCGAGTCGAGAATGAAGCTATCTTTCAGACGGTCAAACTCATCCTCATCGAGGAAACGCTCCTTCTGTACGCGGGTCATATAGAGAATATCCAATTCGCCCATAACCTCCTCCATCGAGGAAACCTCTTTGTAGGGGATATTGTTCTTCTCACACACCTCGTGACGCATATAGCTGGGCAGACGCAACTGCTCGGGAGCAATCAGCACAACCTTTATACCCTGATAGCGCGACATAGCCTTGATGAGCGAGTGAACGGTACGACCAAATCGAAGGTCGCCACAGAAGCCGATTGTAAGGTTGTCGAAACGGCCCACCTCGCGTTTGATGGTCAGCAGGTCGGTAAGGGTCTGAGTGGGGTGGCTATGGCTACCGTCACCAGCATTGATAACAGGAATCCTTGCATTCTGAGCAGCCACCAAAGCAGCGCCCTCCTCGAAGTGACGCATTGCAATAATATCGGCAAAGCAGCTGATGGTTTTGGTTGTATCAGCACAAGTTTCGCCCTTGGCTACCGACGAACTTTTGGCATCGGAGAAGCCCAAAACAGAACCACCAAGCTCCAACATTGCCGAAGTGAAGCTCAGACGAGTACGAGTACTTGGCTCATAGAAGAGTGTAGCAAGTTTTTTGCCCTTGCAGGCCTCAGTATATTTCTCACGATTGTCAATGATGTCGAGTGCGAGTTCGATAATTTCGTTAAGTTCCTGCATCGAAAGGTCGGTGGGGTCAATCAAGTGTCTCATTGTCATATTGTTATTTAATTTGGATTAAAGTATTTGTTTAACTAACCTATTTCAAAATTGTGTTGTTTATTTTTGCATCCAGCTCTCATCCTGAGGGTTGGCCATAAACTGTTTTAGGCGACGCTCATCGCTGGGGGCGATATAGTTCTGCTCAACAGCCACACCAACGAGTGTGTCGAAGTTGGAGAGCGAATAATTGACAACGCCAGCAGCAGCCAATCGTTCCAAGCCCTTCTTCATACCGTAGGTGAAGATGCTCACAACACCAAGCACCTCAGCGCCTGCCTCCCTGAGAGCCTCTACAACGTCGATACAGCTACCACCCGTGGAGATGAGGTCCTCAATAACAACCACCTTTGCCCCCTTCTCCAAGCGACCCTCAATACGGTTGCCACGTCCGTGATCTTTGGCGCTACCACGCACATAACCCATAGGCATATCCAAAATGTCGGCTGCAATGGCTGCGTGGGCAATACCGGCCGTACTCGTACCCATAAGCACCTCAGCCTCAGGGAATTTCTCCTTCACCGTAGCCGCAATAGCACTCTCTACAACCTTGCGTGCCTTAGGTGCGGTAAGAATAAGGCGGTTGTCGCAATAGATAGGACTTTTGATGCCGCTTGCCCAAGTAAAAGGCTTGTCGGGGCTAAGGAAGACTGCTCCAATACTCAGCAACTCCGAAGCAATAATTTTCTCGTTATTCATACTCTTTTATATCTAAAATTTTCAATCACTTCTTACTACTCGTTGATTTCCAAAAACTCAGCCACGCATCGGCGGTAGGCTGCAACGGGGTCGTCGGCAGCTGTAATGGGTCGGCCCACAACAATGTAGTCCGAACCGAGTTGGCGAGCGCGTGCGGGAGAGGTGATGCGTACCTGATCGTCGGCGGCCGAGTCGGCAAAGCGGATGCCGGGAGTAATGGTCATAAACTCCTGACCACAACCCTCCTTAACAATGGTCGATTCGAGTGGCGAGCACACCACGCCATCGAGCCCTGCGGCCTTAGCATTCTGGGCATACTTGATAATCGTATCGCCTATTGTAGAACCAATCAACAGTTCCTCTTGCATAACCTTCTCCGAGGTGGAGGTAAGCTGAGTTACGGCAATCAGCAGAGGGCGACTACCGTCGGGGCGTGTGAGTCCCTCTTTGGCAGCTTTCATCATCTCCACCGTGCCTGCGGCGTGGACATTGACCATATCCACATCGAGGCTCGACAGGACAGCCATAGCTTTGCGAACAGTGTTGGGTATGTCGTGCAATTTCAGGTCGAGGAAGATTTTGTGACCACGACTTTTAATCTCCCTAACGATAGCATTTCCCTCGGCATAGTAGAGTTCCATACCGATTTTCAAGAAGGGTTTTCGCTCCTCATTCTGGAACTTGTCCAGAAAAGCGATTGTCTGCTCTGCCGAGGCAAAGTCACAAGCGATAATTACATCTTTTGCATTCATACTCATTTCACTATTCCTATTATATCCGATAATTTTTCAATTCCAAGACGTGCCATTTCGGTGGGCAGGGCCTCTATAATCTCCTTGCAAGCATAGGGATTGCGGAGGTTGGCAGCACCCACCTCCACAGCCGTAGCGCCTGCCATCATCATCTCAATCACATCCGTAGCGCTCTCCACACCGCCACATCCGATTACAGGCACGCTACAAGCCTTCGCAACCTGATAGACCATCCTCACAGCCACGGGGAACACAGCCGCACCCGAAAAACCGCCCATTGTATTGGCAATA
Organism: Tidjanibacter sp.; assembly: GCA_017630115.1. GTDB lineage: Bacteria > Bacteroidota > Bacteroidia > Bacteroidales > Rikenellaceae > Tidjanibacter. Next base: position 2,880 of record JAGBVY010000128.1, read on the forward strand.
ATGGGGCGACGCGAGCGCACATCTATCCTCATACCGAGCATTGTGTTAATCAGACAAATGCCATCCGCCCCAGCCTCCTCGGCCGCGCGAGCAATCGACACAATATCGGTAACATTCGGAGTGAGTTTCACATAGAGGGGTTTGGTCACAACCTTTTTGACCTCCCTGACCACCTCGGCCACCGACTGGGGCGAAGTGCCAAAGCTCATACCTCCGCCGTGTACATTGGGGCAGCTGACGTTCAGTTCGATAATCTCCACCTGCTCCTCGGCGGTAATCTTCGAGCAGCACTCCACATACTCATCAATCGAGAATCCGCTGATGTTGGCAATTATGGGTTTGTGGAATACCTCCCTCATTCGGGGCAATTCCTCGGCTATAACAGCGTCTATACCGGGGTTTTGCAATCCCACAGCGTTAATCATTCCCGAGCTACACTCGGCCACTCGTGGCAGTGGATTGCCATAGCGAGCCTCGCGTGTAGTTCCCTTAAAGGAGATTGAGCCGAGAATATTGATGTCGTAGAACTCGGCCATACCGTAGCCATAACCAAAGCAGCCACTGGCAGGGATAACGGGGTTGTCGAGCCTAACGCCGCTAAGCTCCACACTCATATCGCGTTTTACTTCCATATCAAATCCTCCTTTCTGAACACAGGGCCCTCCTTGCAGATGCGTTTGGCGCCACTGCGGGTCTCTACACTACAACACATACATACGCCAAAGCCGCAAGCCATACGCTCATCCAAGCTCACCTCTCCGCTCCACTCGGTCGAACCACACAAAGCCCTAAGCATAGGCATAGGGCCACAAGCATAGAAGTAGTCGCCCTCGATAGCTTTCTGACTAATCACGTCCGTAACAAAACCGCGCGTACCCATTGAGCCATCAACAGTGGCCACATAGCACTCCACGCCCAACTGCTCGAACATATCGTGAGCCACCACATCGGCTGCCGAGTTGAATCCCAGCACAACGGTGGGCCTCAGACCTCGGGCCAAGAGTTTGCGTGCCAAATTGTAGAGTGGAGCGCAACCAATGCCACCACCAAGCAACACAGGCTTTTGACACTCAACATCCTCCGTGAAACCATTGCCCAGACCCGTAAGCAAGTCCAACTGAGCGCCCTCAGTCAGAAGGCTCATTGCCTTAGTGCCCTCGCCCACAACGTCGTAGAGCAATGTTATGGTGCGCTCGTCATAGTCGCACACCGAAATGGGACGGCGCAAAAACTTACCCTCCACAGCAACATTAACAAACTGACCTGCTTGGGTAATGTGGCTGGTGTCGCCTTCGAGCACCATCAGCATCGTTTTATGGGTCAGCGGTTTGTTGCAAACAACCTTATATATATTGCGTTTGTACATAGTCCTATTTTTCGTAAACAACTCTTCCTGCTGCGATGGTCATCTCCACCTCGCCCCTCAGACGCATACCCTCAAATGGGGTGCTGCGACCTTTGGATAGGAATGTGGCAGTATCGACATTATACTCGCTTCTAAAATCGACCAGAGTAGCATCGACCCTCTCGCCCACTACCAAGCCTCCCGCGAGGCCCAACAACTGGCGAGCTCTAATCGACATAACCTCCACCATACGTTCGAGGCTGATAATACCGCCTCCCACCATAAAGGTGTAGATGGCTGCAAGCGAGGTTTCAATACCAACAACGCCCATGGCGCTACCTGCCAAGCCGCGCGACTTCTCCTCAGCCGAATGGGGTGCGTGGTCGGTAGCCACAACGTCTATTGTGCCATCGGCCAAGCCCCTGCGCAAAGCCTCCATATCGGCCCTGCTACGCAGAGGAGGATTCATCTTAAAACGACCCTCTTCGCGCATATCCTCGTCGCACAAAACAAGGTAGTGGGGTGCGGTCTCGCAACTAACCTTCACACCTCTTGCTTTGGCCTTGCGGATGAGTTCAACGCTCTCCTTTGTGGAAATGTGACATATATGCAATCGGCAACCCGTTTGCTCGGCCAGTTCAATATCGCGTTCCACCTCACGCCACTCGCTCTCGGAGCATATACCCTTATGGCCGTGAGTCTTACACCACTCGCCATCGTGGATGTAGCCACCCCTGAGCAAACTCTCCACCTCACAGTGTGCCGCAAGCAGTCCACCCGTCTGGGCAATAGCTGCCATAGCCTCACTCATAACCTCTTGGGACTGCACACCCGTGCCGTCGTCCGAAAACCCCGCAACATAGGAAGCAAGGGACTTGTAGTCGATAAGTTCCCCACCCCGACGCTCACGAGTGATGGTTGCATAGGGCAACACCTCGATTTGAGCCTCCTCGCGGATAAGGCGGAGTTGTTCTTCGAGATTGGCCAACGAGTCGGGCGCAGGGTTGAGATTAGGCATTGTGCAAACCGTTGTAAATCCGCCCTTAGCCGCAGCCGCCGTACCCGTTGCAATGGTCTCCTTGTAGCCATAGCCGGGCTCACGCAGATGAACGTGCATATCGACCAAACCGGGCAGCAGCACCTTACCTTCGGCAAGCACCACCCTCTCGCCCTCGCAGGGCTGGATTGTAGGCTGCAACTCAGTCAGCACCCCCTCACACATACGCACATCGCACACCTCGAAAGCGCCATTAGTCCACACTTTCGCACCTTTAATCAGCAGGTTATCGGCCTTATGCACACTCATATCGATAGAAATTAGAGCATAAAAAAAGAGGTAACTCGCGGGGGCGACTTACCTCTTAAAATCAATATAACGTAAAACGACAAAGCACCTATTGGAATTATCGGGGCGGCTGGGAGAGCCAGCAACGAGTTTATGGGCGCAAATTGTCATAACTTATTTTCACTTAATTTGCCCACAAAATTAGGACTATTTTTATTGTCTGCAAAATTTTCGGCCTACATTTTTCGACATTTAGCTAACAATTTTAACGCCACCGCCAAATCGTATTACAAACCCGTTATTTTCTTTATCTCGTTGAGCGTATTGAGTGCCTCCAATGGCGTGAGAGTATTGATATTAAGGTCGCGTATCTGGTCGCGTATCTGCACCAATACAGGGTCGTCGAGTTGGAACATACTCAGTTGTATGCCCATCTGTGGCGAGGTCTGCACAGGCTTCACCTTAGGCATAGCCTTGCCCTTGGCACCTGCCGACTTCTCCACAGCCAGCGAATCTTCGGCGTGGGATGCCACCAACACCGAAAGAATCTCCTCGGCACGCTCGACCACCTTCGAGGGCATACCCGCCAAGCGTGCAACGTGGATACCAAACGAATTGTCCGTACCGCCACGTTGGAGCTTACGCAGGAAGAGTATGGTGCGACCCACCTCCTTCACGGAGACATTGTAGTTTTTGACCCTCGGCAGGCTCTCCTCCATCTGGTTGAGTTC
>JAGBVY010000129.1 GCA_017630115.1 Tidjanibacter sp.
CAACGGCTACCACCGAGGTGCTTGTTAGTGGCGAAGGTCAGAAAGGTCAGGCCAAACTGCTGGCCATCAGCGGCTTGATTGGTGGTCTTTACGACTTCGCTGTTAGCACCTTTGGCGTTTGGACCGACACTATCTCTACCCGCGTAACTGCTTGGGGTACAATGTTGGCCGACAAGTTTAAGGCCGTATTCAGCATCAACACCTCGGCTGCCGTGTTGGGTTTGGGCTATATCGTTGGTTTGAAATATGCTGCATTCATTTGCGCCGGTTCGTTCCTCGTATGGTTCCTCATCGTGCCTATGGTTGGCTCGTTTGAGAGCAGTATCGACCCTATGGCGCTCATCTCGCTCTTGGGCATTACCGATGCCAAATTGCTTGCCAACCCCGAACTCGTATTCACCCCCGAGAACCTCTTTGCCTACATTGGCAAGCCTATCGGTATTGGTGGTATCGCTATGGCGGGTATCATTGGTATTGTTCGCCAAGCCGGCATTATCAAACAGTCGCTCGGTATGGCTGTTAGCGAGCTGAAAGGCAAAAAAGATAGCGGCGAGGCTCGTCGTACCGACAAAGATATTTCGATGCGTACTATCCTTGCAATCCTCATCGCAGCACTCGTGAGTGTACTCGTATTCTTCCGCGTGGGCGTTTTGGATAGCTGGTGGCTCTCAATTGTAGCTCTCTTGGTAGTGTTTGTAATCGCATTCCTCTTCACCACCGTTGCTGCCAACGCAATCGCTATTGTAGGCTCCAACCCCGTGAGCGGTATGACTCTTATGACCCTTATCCTCTCGTCGCTCGTGCTGGTGAGCGTTGGTTTGGAGGGCCAAAGCGGTATGACTGCTGCAATGATTATCGGTGGCGTGGTATGTACTGCACTCTCTATGGCGGGTGGCTTTATCACCGACCTGAAAATCGGCTACTGGATTGGTACTACCCCCAAGAGGCAGGAGGCGTGGAAATTCCTCGGCACAGTGGTGTCGGCTGCTACCGTAGCGGGCGTTATGATGATTCTCAATAAGACCTATGGTTTCACTGGCGAGGGGGCACTCGTAGCTCCTCAGGCCAACGCTATGGCTGCCGTTATCAAACCTCTGATGACTGGTGGCACAACCCCTTGGGTGCTCTACTTCGTTGGCGCAGCTTTGGCTCTGATACTCACTATGATTGGTGTTCCCGCACTCCCCTTCGCACTGGGTATGTTCATCCCCCTGAGCCTCAATGCTCCTCTGTTGGTGGGTGGTCTTATCAGCTGGTTTGTTTCGGGCCGTTCGAAAGATGCCGAGCTTAATAAAGCACGCAATAGTCGCGGTACACTCATCGCCTCGGGCTTCATTGCCGGTGGTGCTCTTATGGGTGTTGTGAGCGCAATCCTAAAATTTGCAGGTGCCGACTGGTTTATGGGCGAGTGGTATGCATCCAACGGCGCACAGTGGCTCGGCATAGCAGCTTACGTTGCTATCATCGGCTACTTCATCTGGGATTCGCTCCGAGCTAAAAAGGAGGCATAGAGTGACAAATTCAAAATTCAAAATTCAAAATTTACATCCCAGTACTGACAACTGATAACTTACAACTGATAACTCAAAGTAAATGGAACTACAAGAGAGATTTTTGAAATATGTCGCCTTCGACACCCAGAGCGACGAGAATAGCATCACCTTCCCCTCGACCGACAAGCAGCTTGTACTGCTCAGAGCATTGAAGGAGGAGATGGAGGCTATGGGTATGACCGAGGTAACGATGGACGAGCACGGCTACGTTATGGGTAGCATCGAGGCCTCCGAGGGCTACGAGCACTGCCCCGTCATCGGCTTCCTCTCGCACGTCGATACATCGCCCGATATGAGCGGTGCTGCCATTAAGCCTCAGATTGTGAGGAACTACAATGGCGAGGATATCGTTCTGAACGAGGAGGTTACAATGAAGGTGGCCGACTTCCCTGAGCTGAAATTCTTTGAGGGTCACACCCTGATCACAACCGACGGCACCACCCTACTGGGTGCTGACGACAAGGCCGGCGTGGCGGAGATTATGACCGCAGCCGAGTATCTGCTGAAAAATCCCAGCGTGAAGCACGGCAAGATTCGCATCGGCTTCACTCCCGACGAGGAGATTGGTCGTGGCGTGGATTACTTCAATGTGGAGGCTTTCGGTGCAAAATATGCCTACACCGTCGATGGCGGTATGGAGGGCGAGTTGGAGTATGAGAACTTCAATGCCGCAGGCGCAAAACTCACCATCACTGGTCGCAACATCCACCCCGGCTCGGCTAAGGACAAGATGGTCAATGCCATACAACTCGCAATGGAGCTCAACGCCCTATTGCCCGTAACTATGCGTCCTGAGCATACCGAAGGCTACGAGGGTTTCTTCCACCTTGTTGGCATCAAAGGCGAGGTTGAGCAAGCCGAGATGAGCTACATCATCCGCGACCACGACAAAGCCAAATTCGAGGCCAAAAAGGCTCTCTTGGAGCAGGCTGTGGCCTATGTCAATGCACGTCACGAGGGCGAGTGGATTAAATTGGTGCTCAAAGACCAATACTACAATATGCGCGAGATGGTTGAGCCCCACCCTGAGATTATCGAGAAGGCTATGAAGGCTATGGAGCAAGCAGGTGTAACCCCCATTGTGAAGCCCATTCGTGGCGGTACGGACGGCAGCCGACTGTCGTATATGGGTCTGCCCTGCCCCAACCTCTTCACAGGCGGTATGAACTTCCACGGCAAGTTTGAGTACGTTTCGCTCGACAGTATGTATCGTCAGGTGCAGACGCTGGTAAACTTGGTCAAACTCTGGACCGTATAAGAAATTAGGCAAATAAAACCGATAAACCGACTATGAAAAAATTGTTTATTCTGCTGAGTCTGGTGGTTGCAACCACCCTCTCGGCAAATGCACAGCTCGACCTCGGGGCGCTCTTTGGCAAGGTTAAAGAGGTAGCAACAGAGGCCGCAGGCGACGCTATCGACGAAGTTGTGCCCGAGGAGATTCAATCGCTACTGGGCATTGCTATCCCCGAATTGGAGATTCCCGGAACGTGGAGCTATGTGGATGTGGCTGTGGAGTTTGAGAGTACCGATGCACTCACCAATGCTGGTGGTGTTGTAGCTGCCGAGACTGTGGAGCAGAAACTCGCACCTATGCTCGCCAAAGTAGGCATCAAAGAGGGCGCTTTTACCTTCACCTTCAACGAGGACGGCTCTGTTAGCACCACCCTCGGCAAGAAGAACGTTAAGGGCACTTGGAAGTACGACAAAAAGAGCGAGAGCGTCACTTTGGGTATGAGTGGCAAGGAGTTTACCACCCGTATGACCGAAAGCGGCGACAACATAAACATCCTCTTTAAGGCCGACAAACTTCTGGAACTAATCAAAACCCTGAGCTCCAAATCGAGCAACTCTACCCTCGTGGCAGTGGCTGCCATCGCCAAGTCGTACGACGGTATGAACATCGGTTTTGAGTGTGAAAAAATCAATAAATAGCAACAACAACTAAAACTTAATTTATAAACGAAGATGAAAAAACTTATCATTGCAATCAGCGCACTTATGGCTGTGGCTACTCTTAACGCACAGGAGCAGACCCCCAAAGCAGACGAGGGTTTCCAGTTTACTATCGTTAAGGAGAACCCCATCACAAGCATTAAAAACCAAAACCGTGCAGGCACCTGCTGGTGCTACTCGGCTCTCTCGTTCATCGAGGCTGAGCTGATTCGTATGGGCAAAGGCGAGTACGACTTCTCGGAGATGTACCTCGTTCACAAAACCTATCAGGATAGGGCCGACAAGGCTGTTCGCACCCACGGCGATGTTTCCTTCGCACAGGGCGGTTCGTTCTACGATGTAATCTACGGTATGGAGCACTTCGGTCTTGTACCCGAGGCAGAGATGCGTCCCGGCGTTATGTATGGCGAGACCCTGAGCAACCACAACGAGTTGTCGGCTGTTAGCGATGCAGTTGTAGCAGCTATCGCCAAAGGCAACCACCGCAGCCTCCAACTCGACCCCAACGGTCAGCCCCTCTGGAAGAAAGCCATTGAGGCCGTTCACGACATCTACCTTGGCAAGTGCCCCGAGAGTTTCGTATATGAGGGTAAGGAATATACTCCCAAGTCGTTCTACGAGTCCACCGGCCTGAATGCCGACGACTACATCTCGCTCACTTCCTACACTCACCACCCCTTCTACGAGTCGTTCGTATTGGAGATTCAGGACAACTGGCGTTGGGCTCAGTCCTACAACCTCCCCATCGACGAGCTTTTGGAGGTGTTTGACAACGCTATTGAGAAGGGCTACACCATCGCTTGGGGTAGCGACGTTAGCGAGCAGGGCTTTACCCGCGATGGTATTGCTGTAATGCCCGACGTTGAGAAAGTTCAGGAGTTGAGTGGCTCGGATATGGCTCGTTGGCTCAAACTCTCACCCGCAGAGAGGAAGCTCACCACCAAACCCCAGCCCCAGAAATGGTGCACTCAGGAGGAGCGTCAGCAGGCCTACGACAACTGGGAGACCACCGACGACCACGGTATGGTAATCTACGGTAAGGCTGTCGATCAGGAGGGTACTGAGTACTATATGGTTAAGAACTCGTGGGGCGAGAGCGGTGCCTACAAAGGCATTTGGTACGCTTCGAAGGCATTTGTACGTTACAAAACTATGAACATCATCGTTCACAAAGATGCTCTTCCCAAAACTATCAAGAAGAAACTTGGCCTGAAATAGTTTTTTAGCAAATGCTCTGAGCTTCGATTGAATTGCTCGGAAATCAGTTTGCAAATTATCATAGAAAAGGACACCGCACTCTGCGGTGTCCTTTTATTTTGCATAAATTTGGTTGGAAAGAAAAACTTGCGTAACTTGCGTACAATAATCAAATATAATGTGCCCCTATGAAACATATTTTAGCCCCTCTGTTTGCTACATTTGCACTCCTTTTGGCCAGTTGCACCACAGAATACGACGATAGCGAATTACGCAACGAGATTGAGTCGCTACGACAACAGATAAAGGATGTTGAAACACTGCTGAATGCATCGCAAAACAACCTCACTATCACCTCAGTAGAGGAGAGCGAGGAGGGCTTTATTGTGACCTTCTCCGATGGTTCAACCATACTCGTCAAGCACGGCACCAATGGCAAGGACGGAGCCGACGGCAAGGACGGTGAAAAGGGCGCAGACGGAGAAAAAGGAGCAGACGGAGCAGACGGAGCAGATGGTAAAGACGGCGTAGATGGCAAAGACGGCAAAGACGGCGAAACACTCATTGAGTCGATAATCATAGGCGAAACCGGGGTTACATTCATACTGACAAGTGGCAAAACCGTAATCATCCCCTTAGAGGGCTACTACGACTCCGCAGAGGCACCCATACACTTCCTCGACAACACCACCAAAGTGTTGTGCGTAATGGAGTGGGACACCGACGGCGACCAAGAACTCTCCTACAAAGAGGCAGCGGCAGTAGAGGATATTGGCTTATTGTTTCAAGGTAGCAAAATAGTAGCTTTCAGGGAGTTGCAATACTTCACAGGACTCGCTTCCATACCCGCAAAAGCATTCTACAACTGCACCGAGCTGAAAGCCATATCATTGCCCGAGAGCGCCCAAAACATTGGCGAGGAGGCATTTGCCTACTGCGAGCGTTTGGAGGAGGTGGCTCTACCTGAGGGCATCAGCACAATAGAGAAAAACGCCTTTAAGTATTGCGAAAAGTTGGAGAAAATCATCCTCCCCACCGTACTCAAAGAGCTTCCCTATCAGCTATTCTACGGCTGCTACGCCCTGACCGATGTGACACTTCCCGCAGGGTTGGAGATAATTGGCGAGAGGGCATTTGAGAACTGCACAAGCCTCAAAGAAATCATCATACCAACCTCGGTGGCAAAGATTGAAGACTACGCCTTCTACAAGTGCTACCTACTCGATACAATCAACCTCCCAGAAGGTATCCAGAGCATACCTACGGGTTGTTTCTACAACTGCGAGGCGCTACCACAACTCACTCTACCCGAAAGCGTTACCTACATAGGCGACTACGCTCTACGCAACTGCTATGCCCTCGGCGAAGTACACCTTGGCTCGAAGGTCGCAACCATAGACGACTACGCCTTCTACAACTGCACCGCCTTGGAGGAGATACTCCTCCCTGAGAGTGTCACCTCAATTGGGGCTTGGTCGTTTAGTAACTGCTCGGCTCTGGCGAGTGTGGTATGTGAGCCTACATCGCCCCCACTGCTCCACATCCACGCCTTCGACAAGAACGCCTCTCAGCGCCTAATATACGTTCCAGCCGAAAGCCTCGACGCCTACAAGCAAGCCGACGTGTGGAGTGGCTATGCAGAGAGCATTGTGGCCCTCGAAGAGTAAGACAACGAATAAAGGGGTGGTAAATAGGATTATTTACCATAAAATTTCTTCGATTCGATTTTAGGCGCTATCTTTGCCGCTCGAAAAGAGAAAACAAGTAATTGGGATATTCCCAAGCGGATTTCTCCATAAGGTTAGTTAGCGCAGTTATGAAATCTATCAAAGATATTTTCGTTACGGGCAAAGGTCCGTCCAGCAGCCATACTATGGGCCCTCGCAAGGCCTCGCAAAAATTTCTCGCCGAGCATACCGACGCAGCCGCCTTTCGCGTCACACTCTACGGCTCCCTTGCCGCCACAGGCAAGGGTCACCTTACCGATGTGGCCATAGAGGAGGTGTTTGAGGGTGTAGCCCCTCTGGAAATTGTTTGGCGACCACAAGAGTTTCTCCCCTACCACCCCAATGCGATGCTCTTTGAGGCTCTCGACTCCGAGGGAAGCACCACCAGCCAGCAGATAATTTACAGCGTTGGTGGCGGCAGCATCGTCTGTGAAGGCCAAGAGCCCGATCCCAGCGACGACATCTACCCCCTTACTACAATGAGCGACATTATGGACTGGTGCAACTCTACGGGTCGCACCTACTGGGAGTATGTATTCCAACACGAAGGTCGTGATATTAAAGACTTTCTGAGGGAGGTGTGGAACAATATGCGTGCAGCCGTTGAGCGCGGTATCAACAACGAAGGCGCTCTGCCCGGGCCTCTGCATCTGCGTCGTAAGGCCGCCAGCTACTTTATCCGTTCGAGAGGCTACAAAGACAATCTGCGCACTCAGGGCCTACTCTTTGCCTACGCTCTTGCTGTAAGCGAGGAGAATGCCACCGGTGGCATTGTTGTAACAGCCCCAACGTGCGGTTCGAGTGGCGTAGTCCCCTCGGTGCTCTACCACCTGTGGGAAGAGTATGGCTTCAACGAGAACCAAATTATCCACGCCCTTGCCACAGCAGGTCTGGTGGGAGCTGTGGTTAAGACCAACGCATCTGTTTCGGGTGCTGAGGTGGGTTGTCAAGGCGAGGTGGGCGTTGCTTGTGCAATGGCCGCAGCCGCCGCAAGCCAACTTATGGGAGGCTCTCCCGCCCAGATTGAGTATGCTGCCGAGATGGCTCTCGAACACCACCTCGGAATGACCTGCGACCCTATGTGTGGACTGGTGCAAATCCCCTGTATCGAGCGTAACGCTATGGCTGCTGCACGAGCCCTCGACGCTCAAATCTACTCGTTCTACACCGACGGCGCACACCGAGTGTCGTTTGACAGCGTTGTGAGCGTTATGAAACACACCGGCCACGACATCCCATCGCTCTACAAAGAGAC
>JAGBVY010000130.1 GCA_017630115.1 Tidjanibacter sp.
AATAGATACCCGAGTTTTTGCTGTGTTGGTGGGCCCAGAGGGGCATGATCCCACGACCTTCGGATTATGAGTCCGCTGCTCTGACCAACTGAGCTATGGGCCCGCACTCGTTTTGAGTGGTGCAAAGGTAGTAAAAAAATCAATAAATCAAAACCTCAGCAGCCAAGAAGCCACTAAAATTAGTTTGCCAACTTAGATTATCACCTCTGGCTATTGTTCGTGAGGTGCGATAACACCAGTCCAGTTGCAACTAACCTTGCCGTCGTTACCGGTTGTTAGGTCGGCCACAACTGTGTGGGTGCCGTCGCCATTGTCGGTGATGTCGATAGTTCCATCCACAATAACAGCATACTCCACCGACATCTCTTCGTCGTCGTTTACACGCTCCAATATGGTTCCGAGAGCAATGGTTGCACTATACATTCTGCCGGGGTAGAAGACACCTGCCTCTTTGGTGAGTATGCCCACTTCGTTTACTTCGCCCGCAACGTAGTGGCCGGCCAGACCTGCACCCGGTGTGTTGTAGAGGTCGAGGTGGAGTTTCAGGCCGGGCTCATTGATGTGGGTCTTGTCGTAGTTGAGATTGTCGGATGTGAAGAGCATCAGAACGTGGTTGTCGCAATTCTCGTAGCTCTCGTAGAAGAAGCTGTTTGCAATGACGGGTTCTATCACAACGTCGCCATCCAGCTCGGGGTTGTACTCCTCGTCGTCGCTCTTGTCTTCGAGTGTCATCTCGCCCTCAAAGGTGAATTTCATAGGCTCGCCATCGACAGTAATAAACGATGCGTCAATCTTATAGCCCTTGTCGGTGTGTTTTACAACCACCGTGCCATCTTGGAAGTAGTGGTCCACAATACGATACAAATCTCCCACCTTCTCGACATTCTCGGTAGCCACGGTGTAGCTCGATGTGAGTACGTTAGGGCCTCGTTTTTCGCCCCAAGTGTAGGTGCCCTCGGGTACTATGGGGTTGGTGTGGTCCTCGGAGAGTGCGCCCCAAACGTCAATGTAGAGTAGCCAACGACCGGGGGTCATAGGTACATCAAATCCGTGTTCGGTCTGACCAAACGAAGTGTCGTTCGAGAGGAGGAAATAGTAGTCGCCAATGCCCTCGTCCCAGAAGTCGCCAAAGTAGATGCCGCCAGCGCAATTGTTGAGCACAATGGTGCCGTCGGGCAGTACGAGTTCCTCTTTGTTTTCGCCCTCATTGACGGGGGTATCGTCGGGGGTATTGTTGCAGGCCACCAGTGCAAGTGTGGCCATCAGTGCGAAGAGTATCTTGTTGAGTTTCATAGCTTTTATATGTTTTGTCTATGTGGTGAGTTGTGTGGAATTTATCGTCCGTTCTGTTTGATTTTCAGGCTCGAATTGGCATCCGAATAGGAGTCGCTCTCGGAGCTAAAATATTTCAGATAGACAAACGTCGAGCGTTCCTTCTTGGTGGTATTTTTGCTCACGGTGAAAGTTATTGTGCGAGCCTCGGGATTGTGGATTACACGTTTGCCGTCGCTACCTTTCACAAGGGTGTCATCGTAGGGCTCTTCGATGAGGACAACGCCCGTGGGGTGGCTGTTCTCAACCTCGTACTTTACGGTGAAAGTGCCTCCATTTACACCAACGGTTAGGGTGTTGGAGTACTCCGTCGAAACCACATTCTCCTCGGGCCATACGAAGTAGGGGCGGTCATCGACGAGCGTCACAAGCTCCATCTGCACCTCGGAGATGGCTGCATCCTCAACCTCGTTTATTGCGTAGGCGTAGATATACCACTCGGTGTCGTAGCTGTATGCGGTGTTCTCAATCAGATAGTCGGTCTGGGCACCAACCACTGCTACGGGGCGATAGTAGGTCGATTCGAGGTCGAATTTGGGTATGTTGTTGGGGTCGCTTTTGTGGCTGCTACTCTCGAAGTCCGACTTGGCAATAGCTCCAATGACATATTTGTTTTCCAAATCGGAGGGGGTGCAATCAACAACGACGCGGTCGTAGTGCAACTCTTTGGCAGTCAGCTCAAATGTGATGTTTTTTGTCTCTACGTTTGCCACCTGCGAAATGTTCACTATGCACACTTCGGCATAGCTGTATGTGACGTAGAGTTCTGTGCTGCGCTCAATGGGGGCTGGGTTGGCGTCGTAGTCGAATACAATCTCTCGATCCTCGGTTCTGATGTTGTGAATCCAGCTGCTACCGCCCTCGATGAGTTGGAACTCCATCTTGCCACCTTCGTAGGGGAAATCGACATTGTATTTCAGACGGTATGTGCCGCCCTCGGTGGTGTCGATGTGTATGGAGTAGTTTATGAGCGACAAGGTGGGGTAGGGGCAGAACTGGAACTCGTAGGCTACGGGAGCAGTTGCTACGATAGGGGTGCGGGGGTTGTCGTTGTCCCTCACTACGCCTGCCACCCAGAGCAACATAGGCTCTTCGGGTGCGCCTTGTATGGTCATTGTCTGCGAGAGAGTGCCTTTGTAGAGGTAGTTGTCGAGCACGTCGCCGTAGAAACTATTGCGGTAGGCCTCGGCTTCCAACAAAACGTAGGCTTCCAGACCGCCATTTTGCTCAATGAACGACTTGGGCGCAATGCTTACAAGGTAGCTCATCTGGTCGTTGGTGGGCACAACCGTTACATCTATTGTTTCGGGGGTGATGTTCTCGCCCGTGAGCGTAAAACTACACTCCATGGTCTGCTGTTTGATTGTTACGGTGGCCAACTCTTTGTTGTTGTAATTCAGCGAGAAAGAGGTTTGGCGCTCGGTTGCTCCAACTCCCACGTTGGGTTTGGTCGTAAAGCTGATGAAACTCTCGCTTACGGCAATCTCTGTGAGCCACTCCACCGTAGGGTCGGAGGCTGTGAGGGTTGCGCCGGCAATGGGGTTGCTTATGGAGTAATCCAGTTGGGTTGTGCCACCCATTACTTCAACTGTTACCATCTGCTCAACCTCTATTGTTGTGGCAGGCTCTTCGGGTTGTTGGCAGCCTATGACCAACATCGCTATGCTGGCCACGAAAACCGAAATTAGTGTTAATCTTCTCATAGTTTGACTCTTATTATTCTTTTATGTTTCTATCTCTTTGTTGTTGGGCTCACAAAGATAACCTTTTTTTGCTAAAATACTACCTCAGCCCCATAAGGATGTGACTATCGAGTTGGTGGAGTGGTTAAAAATGCCTATATTTGCGCTTATATGAGTTAATATATACATACGACTATGAAACGAGGAATTATGTTGGCCCCATTGGCCTTGATTGTGCTTTGTGGCTGTGTTGGACAGAAGTGTGGTTGCCCCACCGAAAGTGCTGTTGGAAAGGTTGAGCAGGGTGCCGAGGGCGAGGTGTTCCACATCCAAACTGCGCTGCCTATCGACTACTCCGAGCAGATGGAGTGGGTGCTTCGTTACGACGACAACGATGTTGAAGAGTTGCGCCAAAGAGCTGAGGTTGAGGCTAAGGAGTGCGATGTACTCTTCTTTGGAAGTTCGTCTATAAGGCTGTGGAAAACTTTGGCCGAGGATATGGCTCCTCTGAGGGTGGTCAATCGTGGCTATGGTGGTGCTATGATGCGCGATGTTCACTACAACTACCACACCGTCTTGGCCGACTACTCGCCCCGAGCCTTTGTATTCTATTGCGACAACGACTTGGGAGGCTTTGGGCGCGATATGCATCCCACGGAGCTTTTTGATATGTACCGCCTGCTTGTGGAGCGCTTGCAGCGTGACTACCCCGACAAACCTATCTTTATCCTCTCCATAAAGTTCAACAACAACCGTATCCAGAAGTTGGAGCAGCATAGACTATTCAATGCCATTATGGCCGACTATGCGGCTCATACCGAGGGAGTTACTTTTGTTGATGTCAATACCCCAATTCTCAACTCCGATGGCTCAATCAACGACGCAATGTTTGAGCAAGACCGCCTCCACGTCAATCGCGAGGGCTATGCTGTTTGGGCATCGGTTTTGCGTCCAATGCTTTTGGAGGCGTTGAGGTAGATAATAATAGTTCGATTGGGCAGGTTTTGAGCCAAAAGGCACAAGAAAGAGGTTTAGGCAATGGCACCAAGTGGGCATAAGCAGTACGATGTGGTCATCATTGGTGGTGGCACAACGGGTGTCGGTACGGCACGCGACTGTGCTCTGCGTGGCCTCAGGGTGCTGGTGGTTGAACGTAGCGACTTGGCTACGGGAGCCACCGGACGCAACCACGGCCTGCTACATAGTGGTGCTCGCTATGCTGTGACCGACGGTGAGTCGGCTGCTGAGTGTATCTCGGAGAATCGCATCCTGCGCCATATAGCCCGCCATTGTGTGGAGCCTACCGACGGACTATTTATCACATTGCCCGAGGATGATTTGGGCTACCAATCAACTTTTATAGAGGCCTGCCATAGAGCAGGTATCGACGCCGAGGCTATCGACCCAGAGGAGGCACTCAGGTTAGAGCCGGCTGTCAATCCTCAGCTTATAGGCGCGGTTAGAGTGCCCGATGCCTCCATCGACCCGTTCCGACTTGTTTCGGCCAATATGCTCGATGCAAAGTTACACGGGGCCGAGGTGCTTACCTACCACGAGGTGGAGGGGTTTGTGGGCTCGGCCACCCGCATCGAGGGGGTTGTCTTGCGCGATGTCACCACGGGTGAGCGTCGTAGGGTTGGGGCTAAGGTGGTTGTCAATGCTGCCGGTATATGGAGTAGTAAGATTGCTCGGATGGCGGGCGTTGAGGTGGCAATGTGTCCCTCGAAGGGGTCGCTTTTGGTCTTTGGCCATAGGGTCAATAATATGGTCATCAACCGTTGCCGCAAGCCTGCCGACGCCGATATTCTTGTTCCGGGCAACACCATTTCACTCATAGGCACAACCTCACGTCGTATTGCTTTCGACGAGATTGACCGCAACGAAGTTACCCCCGAGGAGGTCGATGTGCTCATCGACGAGGGCAGTAAATTGGCCCCCGCACTGGCCACCACTCGCATCCTGAGGGCCTATTCGGGTGTGCGTCCACTCTTGGCCGATAGTGAGGGTGCTTCGGGTCGCAATCTCTCACGCGGTATGGTATGTATAGACCACGCAGAGAGGGATGGCTTGGAGGGTTTTGTTACTATTGCGGGCGGCAAGCTAACCACATATAGACTTATGGCAGAGTGTGTTACCGACCTTGTGTGCAGCAAACTCTCGTTAGATGTGGCTTGCACTACGGCCCAGCGTCCTTTGGTGGGTTCACAGAGCGAGCCAAGGCTCACAACCAAGAGGGGACGCAAGGAGTTTATCTCGATGAGTGCAGGACGTAAAGGGGCTGAGGGGCGCCACGGCGATAGTGTGACCGATATGGATTTTAGCCATAGTGCCGATAGGGCTTTGGTCTGTGAGTGTGAGCAGGTGTCGGTGGCCGAGGTGAAGTATGCCATTGAGAGTTTGGGAGTCAAACGTCTGGTCGATTTGCGTCGTCGTACCCGCTTGGGTATGGGTACTTGTCAGGGTCATATGTGCGCTATGAGGGCGGCAGGTCTGGTGGGTAGGGCCACAGGCTCACCTGAGCAGGCGCTATCGGATGTGGCCGAGTTTGTGGAGCAACGTTGGCGAGGTGTGCGCCCTGTGGCTTGGGGTGGCTCGCTCATTGAGGCTCAGTTTACGCAGTGGTTCTACGATGGAGTTTGTGGCTTGGGCGAAATGGTTGAGGCTGCAAACAAGAGCGATATTGATAAAGAGCAATGAGATTCGACACGGTCATAATCGGAGGAGGACTTGGTGGTCTTATTGGCGGCATTAGGCTTGCTCGCCAAGGTCAGCGTGTGGCCATCATTTCCAGTGGCAAGAGTGCGCTCCACTTCTGTTCGGGCTCTCTGGAACTTTGGGGCGGCTCGCGCGAGGAGTTTGAGCAACTACCCCAGAGTCATCCTTCGCACCCCTATAATAAAGTAGGTATGGAGCGACTGGTGCGCTATTCGGCCCAGGCGAAGGAGCTTTTTGCAAGGGCAGGTGTGCCTCTTGTGGGCGGATTGGAGCAGGGTGACGACCAGAGGTTTGGGTGTGACCACTACCGACTTAGCCCCATTGGTGTGCTCAAACCTGCGTGGCTCACTATGGATGAGTATGTTACCTTCTCCGGCCCTGAGCCTAAGGAGTATCCGCGAGTGACCATTGTGGCCATAGAGGGCTACCTCGACTTCTACCCCGAGTTTATAGCCAACTCGCTGAGTCGGCGTGGTGTGGATTGTAGGGTGGTGTCTGTAACGAGCGAGGCTTTGGAGGCCTTGCGTGAGAGTGCTACCGAGATGAGGGCTGTTGGTATTGCACGCCGATTGCAGGGCGAGGCTCTCGATGAGTTGGCCCATAGGATTGCAAATGCAGTGGGCGAAGATGCGGGCTTGGTTGTTGTGCCGGCGGTGTTTGGATTGAAGAGTAGGGCTGACTACGAGCGTGTGGGCGAGATTGTCGGAGCACCTGTGAGGGTGGCACCAACAGTGTCGGCCTCAGTACCCGGAGTGAGGATGCAACGACTCCTCTCGGAGGAGTTCCAACGCTGTGGAGGCGAATATATATTGGGCGATAGGGTGGTCGATTACACCTTGGAGCAGGGACGTATAGTTTCGTTGCGTACGGCCAACCATAGCGATATGGAGTTTAGTGCCAATCACTATATTCTTGCTACGGGCAGCTTTTTTGGTCGTGGCTTGGAGGCCCAACCCAATGGCATACGCGAGGTTGTCTTCGGACTCGATGTGGAGTGCGACGCCTCGCGCTCGGAGTGGTGTGGAGAGCATATTTTAGAGACTCAGCCCTTCCAGCGCTATGGTGTCAGGTGTGACGAAAGGTTGCGCCCTTCGATTGCGGGGCAGACCATCGAGAATCTCTATGCCGTAGGCTCGGTCTTGGCCGGAGCCGACCCTGTGAAGGAGGGTTGTGGTGCGGGTGTGGTTGTGGCCACAGCTTTTATGGCAGCAGAGGATATTTTGAGTTGTAATGATAAATAAGTTGTAGGGGAGGCGAAGCTATGAAGTACCAACAGAGCAACATCAGCGAGAACAACTTTGAGCAGTGTACCAAGTGTACTATCTGTACGGTCTATTGCCCAATGTTGGAGGTTAATCCTCTCTATCCCGGCCCAAAGCAAGCGGGCCCCGACGGTGAACGCTACCGACTCCGCGAGCCTATGTACTACGACGAGGCTCTGCGCTATTGTCTCAACTGCAAACGTTGCGAGATGTCGTGTCCCTCGGGGGTGCGTATTGGCGACATCATAACCCTTGCGAAGATTAAGAATAGCAAGATTCGTCGCGCCCCGTTGCGCGATAGGTTGCTTGCCCAGACCGATATGTTGGGCTCTATGGCCAGCTATGTGGCCCCTGTGGTCAATAGTACGCTCTCGTCGAAGTGGTTTCGCAAGGCGCTCGATGGGGTGCTGAGTATCGACCAGCGTAGCACACTCCCTCGCTATACGGGCGAGAGATTTACAACTTGGTATCGTAAGGAGGAGCAGGCTGCAAAGCAGAAAGCCTACCCTCGTCGATTGGCCTACTTCTATGGTTGCTGGGTCAATTACCACAATCCCGACTTGGGCCGTGCTATGATTGAGGTGTTCAATGCTGTGGGGTGTGGCCTTGTGCTTATGGACGAAGGACGTTGCTGTGGTAGGGAGAAGATTTCCAGCGGTATGTTGCGTAGTGCCCAGAGCGATGCTATGGCCAATTTGGAGGCGTTCAGAGAGGCTGTTGGCGAGGGTGGGGCAGTGAAGGTTGTGGCCACATCGCCCGCTTGTATCTATACCCTCAGGGAGAGCTACCACAATATCTTGGGTTTGGATGTGGCCGACATTAAGGAGCGCCTAACGCTTGCCACTCGCTACCTCTATCGCCTGATGGAACGTGGCGAGATTAGGTTTGCTTTCCGCTCGGACTACCACCGCCGTGTGGCCTACCATTCGGCTTGCTATATGGAGCGTCTGGGTTGGACACTCTACTCCACATCGCTGTTGAGGCACATCCCGGGCGTGGAACTTACGATGTTGCCCTCACAATGTTGTGGCAGGGCGGGTAGCTATGCGCTGCGTAGCGAGAACTACCACTTCTCGGAGGCTATCGGAGGGAGCTTGTTTGAGATCGTTGAGTCGATGGATGTGGATTACATTGTGACCGACTGCGAGAGTTGCCGCGAACAGATTGCCTCGCACACATCCAAGAGAGTTCTTCACCCGATTGAGATTTTGGCCGAGGCGCTCGATTTGCCCAAGACCCGAGCACTCAACGGCGTGGATGAGAAGTAAGCCTCCTGCGATTTATTGGCCGACTAAAACAAATGCCGACTCACGAGTGAGTCGGCATTTGTCTGTTATTTTGCCTTGTTGTTGTCGATTTTGTTGCGATAGACCACATAGCG
>JAGBVY010000131.1 GCA_017630115.1 Tidjanibacter sp.
AGCAACACCATCGGTGAATTGGCCCACAGCGTCGTAGGCGCACCTAACGAACTCCCTGCCGTCACGTCCTACAAAGCCCCACTTGCCACCCACGCAAACAGCAAAGATGTCGCCACCCAAACTACGCACCTTATCGTAGAGGCAGGGTACAACCTCGTCGCCACGGCTATTGACAGCACCAAAGCGACCCGCACGCTCGACTATTGAGTATCCATTCTCAAAAGAGGTAGCACTGGTATAGCGGCTTGTGAAGGCCACACGACCCATAGGGTTGATAAACTCGTCGTTGGAGCGGTGGCGCACCTTGGCAAGCCCCTCTCGGAAAGGCTCGGCCGAGGTGTAGCGTGGAGCCACAACCTCAACACCCATAGCGTCGATATAGCCCCATAGGTCGTCTTGCAGAACTGCTGCATAGCCCTCCGAGAACTCCCCTATGGCCGAATACTTACAAGGGACAAGCACATCGCCCGTGCGACTAACCACACCATAGCGCCCCCTATAACCCACTACCCTACTACCCGTAGCGGCCACCTGTGGACCTCGGTAGTCGTAGAGGCAGTTGCCTCGGTGGTCGATGAAGTAATCTACGCCATTGAGGGTGGCCGAGGCAAGGCCTCCTTCAAAACTCTCGGCCCTATCGAATCGGGGCGAAATAACCTCACGACCCGATGCGTCTATATAGCCCCACCTGCCATTCTCATCGCACACAGCCGCCACACCCTCGCTAAACGAGCGAGCATCGCGGTAGCGGGGGCTGACAACAACACCTCCACTGCGGCCCACAAAACCCCAGTGACCTCTTGACTTGACAGCCGCAAGTTCCTCGGCAAATGGTTTAGCCTCCTCATACTTGCAGATGACCACCTCGCCGCCCTGCTCGTCGATGAATCCGTAGCGGCCATTATAGACCACCATAGCCGACTCCGAGCCATTGAAGCCGTCGATATAGTCATACTTGCAGGGGACAATCTCGTTGCCACCATTGCCAACAACACCCCACTTACTACCGATGCTCACAAGGGCTATATCCTGCGAGCCAAAGCCAGTTGTAGTGTCGTAGATGCAGGGGATAACAACCTCGCCCACATCGTTCACAAAGCCCCACTTGCCATCCCTGAGCACAGCGTGGAGCACATTGCCCTCGGTGTAACGCACATCGTTCCACTCAGGAGCTATAATCTGCGAGCCGTCGGCACCAACAATACCCACTTTGCCCGCCACGGTGGCTATATATATAGTAGCACCCTCACCAAGAGGCTCTAAGGAGTCGTAGGTTGTGGCACTATTCTGCTGTACGTCCACAACCGTTGTGCCTACAATTATACGGCGGCTACCCTCCTCGTCGAGGTGAGGCGAGAGGACAATCTCGAAGTTGTCATTCATCACACCCCATTTATCGTTCTGCCTAATCCAAGCAAAGCCGTTGTTGAACGTAGGCTCCAAGTCGAGCTCGGGCTCAACAAGCACCCTGCCATCCTTAGCAATAACACCCCAACCGCCACTCCACTCGGTCCAGAGATATGCCTCGCTGCCAAAGTCGGGACGCTGGCGGAAGGTGGCATCGAGCACCACCTCTCCTCCTCTGCTAACCACACCCCAGTGGTCGTTCCACCTAACCCACGCATAGTTGGCCGAGCCAAAGTTGGGCTTCTCGGGGAGCATTGGACGTAGCACCACCCTACCCTCGTAGGATATGACACCCCACAGTCCGCCCCACAAGCCCCACGTCAGGTCGTTCTCGTCGAACTGGGGAGTGTTTCTCAGCAGGGGGTTCATAATAATCTCGCCCCTGCGGCTTACAATACCCCACGCACCGCGCCATTTGGCCCAAGCCGTTGGACGTTCTCTAAATTGGGGTCTTTCATCGAGCATAGCATCAAGCACAACACGTCCGTCGCGACTCACTACGCCCCACAAGCCATTCCACTTGGCCCAACTACAATCCTCGCCCTCAACAAAGATAGGACGTGAGGAGAGTATGGCATTGAAGGCCACCTCGCCATTGGGCCTAATTGCACCCCAATGGCCATTCCACTCCACCCAAAGTATGTCGTTGTTGCCGGCAAAAACAGGTCGTGAGGAGAGCTGAGCATCGAAAATCACCTTGCCCAGAGTGTCAATCGCACCCCACTTATCGTTCCACCTGACCCAAGCATAATCACTATCGGCAAAAATGGGTTTGTCGCTCACAGCCACCTCCGAGATAATTTCGCCGTGGTTGGTAACAACCACCCACTCGCCCGCACGCTCAATCCAAGCCGCCCTGCCTCCGTCGAAGAGCGGACGCTCGGAAGCCGTGGGAGCAAGCAGCACTTCACCATTGTGACGCACCACACCCCACAAGCCATTCCACTCGGCCCAAGCCACCTCCTCGCTATCGAATATGGGACGTTGCTGAACAACCGCATCGAAGACCACATTGCCCTGACGGTTGATTGCACCCCATCTATTGTGCCACTTCACCCAAGCCACTCCGTCGCTCATAAAGAGTGGGCGCTCGTCGAGAATAAAGTCAAACAAGACGCTGCCGTCGGTACGCACCGCACCCCAATAGAGTCCGTTGCGTATCCACGCCACACCCAAGTCGTCGAACTCGGGACGCTCGTTGAGCAAAGCATCGAAAACCACCTTACCATCGCGGCGGATAGCACCCCAACGGCCATTCCACTCGGTCCACGTCACTGCACCGTGAAATATGGGTCGGCTCTGCAAAACAGCCTCGAAGATAATCTCGCCATTCTCGGCAACCACACCCCAGCCGTCGTTCCACTTGGCCCAAGCGTGTCCCTCCTCAAAGGGCTCCAACTCCTCTATCGTGGGCTCAACCACAACCTCACCCCTATGGCTAACCACACCCCAGTGGTCTTGCCATTTGGCCCAGCATCTATCGCCCCCTGCGAAGTCGGGCAACTCTTGGAGTTGTGGTTCAAATATCACTTTGCCCCTGCTACTAATAACACCCCAAGCACCACGCCACTTGGCCCAGCTACGACCCTCCTCAAACTCAGGTCTAAGCTCAAACTGCACGGGGAAAATCTCGTCACCAATCTCGCTGACCAGACCCCAAAGGCCATCTCTCTGAATCCATACACTACCCTCGCCACTAGCCACAACACCACCATAGCGACACTCCAATATCTCGTGGCCCTTAGTATCGACCACACCCCAAAGGCCCTCGCGTTTTATCCAAGCCCTACCCTCAGAGAAGGGGGTGATAGTATCGTAGAGGGGTTCGAGCAGGTAGTCGGCATTGCGCCTAAGCACACCCCACTTATCCTCAAATCGGACACGAGCCAGCGTGTCGGCAAAAGGCTCAACCTCCGTAAATATGGCCTTGATGACACTTCGGCCACGCTCGTCGGCATAGCCCCACAGCCCCCTGCGCTCCATTGGCACAAGCCTACCTTCGAGGTTTTTGCCTCTGAGGGTACGCAGGCGATAGTTCTGAGCCTCGGCTGTGGCAATGCCGGCCAACCACACCACAAAGCACAGCAGCACCACACGCAAGATTGCTCCTGTGTGTAGTGTAGCCTTTTGGATTAGTTGTAGTCTGCCTATTTTGCTCATCTTCATCGTTTGGTTGGTAGGCCTCTCGTATGGTTGCGGTGGCCTTTGGCCACCCCCATTTTCGCTAAGGAAAATGGCACAGAGAGTTCAACCTACAAAAATAGTGATAAAATAGGGAAATCTGCAACCCCCAGAGGGGTAAAAAAACACTACCGAGGCAGTTTTACCTCGGTAGTGTTCGATTATAGAACTCACACTATGTGTGAAAGTCCAATTATTCCTCTGCTCAAAGCGCCCCAAGCACCCTTTCGAGGCCCACGCCACGCGACCCCTTAACAAGCACAAAAGCCCTCTCCAACGGTTGCTCCCTAAGCCATTGGGCAAGCTGGTCGGCCGAGGCAAAACTCACAAGGCGATTGGAGTTTATCGTGGCTGCCACCTCCCCGAAGCAACTACCCACAACCAACACCCTCTGAGCATCACTCTCCAATGCGCTATCCAACACCCTCTGGTGCTCCCTGAGGCTCCACTCGCCAAGTTCCAACATATCGCCCAGAATCAATATCTTAGCAGGGTAGTCGGCGTGGTTGGTGGAGGCGTGGTTAGCAATAGCCACAGCCATACTCGAAGGGTTGGCATTGTAACAATCTACCGTCAGCAGCGCACGCTCGGTAGTCAGCATCTGTGAGCGGTTGTTGGTGGGGATATAGTTGCCAATGGCCCTCTCGGCCACCTCGCGCCCCACACCAAACAATTCGGCCACAGCCAACGCAGCAGCAATGTTGAAATGGTTGTAGTCGCCCACAAGGTTGCTCTCAACACCGTCGGCCAAACTCGACGAGTAGCACTTGGTGCGTAACCCCTCTCTCTCGGCCACCATAGCCGAGAGCGTCGTATCGTCGGCACGATAGAGCGCCAAACCTCCCGTGCGAGCCAAATAGTCGTAGAGTTCGCCTTTCCCCTTGCGTACCCCTTCCTCGCCACCAAAGCCCTCCAAGTGGGCACGACCAACGTTGGTCACAAGGCCGTAGGTGGGTTGGGCAATAGAGCAGAGCAGAGCTATCTCGCCCTGAGCACTTGCCCCCATCTCCACAATGGCCATCTGGGCATCGCGGGGGATAGAAAGGAGCGTCAGCGGAACGCCAATATGGTTGTTTAGATTGCCCTGAGTGAAGTAGGTGCGGTAGCTCTCGGAGAGCACCGCAGCCACCAGTTCTTTGGTGGTAGTTTTGCCATTGGTGCCGGTGATGGCCACAACAGGAATAGAGAGCCTCTGGCGATGGTAGCGGGCCAAATCCTGCAAAGCGCTAAGCGTATCATCGACAACCACATAGCGTTCGTCGTGAGCCACATCGGCCCTATCGACCACAGCCGCCACAGCACCCATTTCGAGAGCCTTGGCAGCATACTGATTGCCGTCGAAATTCTCGCCACGAAGAGCAAAAAACAGCTCTCCCTCACGCACCTTGCGACTATCGGTCACGACCCCCGTAGAGGCACAAAAAATATCGTATAATTTTTTCATAGTTTTTCGACTGTTGGCGGTTGCGGGGAGCAAGTGAATTCAAAATTCAAAATTCAAAATTTTTAGGGAGGTTAGGGAACTACTGGGTTTACTGGGTTTACTGGGTTTACTGGGTACTCCCAGTTCTCCCAGTTCTCCCAGTACTCCCAGTACTCCCAGTACTCTCTGTCCTCGCAGTCCTCTCAGTCCTCTCAGTCCTCGCAGACCCTAAATATGCTTATCGCCAATCTCAAACTTGACCGTCTCGACAAAGCGTTTGATATGCTGCTCCTCCGAGCGGGGACATATCATAAGCACGTCGTCGGTATCGACCACAATATAGTCTTTCAGTCCGTCGAGCACAGCCACCTTACCCTCGGGCAAGCGGATTATGCAATTCTCTGTATCGAACCCGAAAGTATTGGTACTGAACGTATTGCCATTGTCATCCTTAGCCGAGTGTTGGTAGAGCGAACCCCACGTTCCCAAGTCGCTCCAACCAAAGTCGCTACAACGCACCCACACATTCGACGAGCGCTCCATAATGCCATAGTCCACCGATATGCCTCCACATTCGGGATAGACCCTATCAATGGCTGCCTGCTCCTCGGGGGTACCATAGGCATCGCTGATGGAGTTGAGTATCTCGTAGGTCTCGTTTTGGTGCTCGCGGAAAGCTTCCAAAATGGTGTCGGCTCTCCACACGAAGATACCCGAGTTCCAGAAGTATTCGCCACTATCGACAAAAACCTCAGCCAACTCACGATTGGGCTTCTCGGTGAAGGTCTTGGCCTTATTGAACTTGCCGTAGGTCAGACGTTTGCTCACCTGAATGTAGCCATAACCCGTCTCGGGACGAGTGGGTTGGAGGCCAATGGTCAGAAGCGTGTCGCCCTTCTCGTCGATGAAGTCCAGACACTGCTGGATAACCTCGCAGAAATGGTGTTCGTTGAGAATAAGGTGGTCCGACGGGGTGACAACCATAGTGGCCGAGGGGCAAATGCTACGGATGTGCATAGCCGCATAGGCAATACAGGGTGCTGTATTTTTACCCACAGGCTCACACAGCACCTGAGAGCTGTTAATCTCAGGCAGCGTTTCCAACACCAAGTCGCGATAGGCTGTATTGGTGGCCACAAGGATGTTCTCCACCGGGATGATATTTGCAAAACGCTCAAAGGTTGAACGGAGCAAACTCTTGCCCGTGCCGAGCACATCGAGAAATTGTTTGGGGCGGTTACGACGGCTCAGAGGCCAAAAACGGCTTCCTACGCCACCGGCCATAATGACACAAAATTGGTTATTATTCATTCCTTAGGCAATGTTTTGAGGGAAAAGTGCGTTATTTTTCCACAACTTCCCTCGGTTAGGTTGGACAAAAGTACGAAATTTTACTACCTTTGCCAATTATTATACCATTTTATTTAATAGGTTTTCTACTTTTGAAACGCAAATTATGAAAATAAAGTATTTTACACTTCCGAATATCATCACTTTATGCAACCTTTTGAGCGGATGCTTTGCCGCCTTGTGTGCTGTTGCACACATCTGGTCGCCAGTAGAGGTGTCGCTCAAACTGCCACTGCTCTTTATTGTGGCCTCGGCCATCTTCGACTTCCTTGACGGACTCTCGGCAAGACTCACCGGGCAATACTCCCCACTGGGTGTGCAGCTCGACTCGCTGGCCGATATGGTAAGCTTCGGCGTTGTGCCTGCGCTCACCCTCACTGCAATGTTCTCCGCCGCAGGAGGCGAGGGTTGGTGGTGGCTCATCTGCCTAAGTGTGGCTCTCTGCTCGGCACTCCGTCTGGCACGATTCAATATCGACGAGGAGCAACACGAGAAGTTCATCGGCCTACCCACCCCCGCACTCGCACTGGCCATAGGCTCGCTTGCGTGGGCTATGGAATCAGGCGTTGTAGCACTCTCTCCCAGCATCATACTGGCTATAAGTGTGGTTGGAGCGTGGTTGCTTATCTCGCCCATCGGGATGTTCTCGCTCAAATTCAGGAGCCTCTCGTTGGGAGAGCCCGTAAACAGGCTTCGCTACCTCTTTGTGGTGGCCGCTGCGGCCATAGCCATCATTGGAGGCCCTGCGTGGGTGTGGTGCATCATTGTGCTCTATATCCTACTGAGCATTGTGGTTGAGATAGCCGGTTGTTGCAAAAATAAAACCAAGAGAGCATAAGTGAAAGAGAAATTATCATACCTACTCATCGGACTACTCCTTGCCCTTATGTGCCACACCACCTCGGTGAGCGCACAGAGCTTGGGCGCACGAGATTTGGGCCGCGATGGTGGTGCAGCACTCGCCGCACTCCAAAATGCCAACAACAACCCCTATGCCGGCGAACAAGAACTCGACGAAAATGGCAATCCCATTGAGCCAACCGAACAGACAGACTCGGTGAAAGTCAAGGAGATAATGCCTCTGGAATCCTACTTCTTCGACGACACAATCCGTAGGCAAAAGCACTTCCGTTGGGTGGCCGACACCTATGCCAACCACGTCAAGATGGAGAAGGTCGATACTCTACTAGGCCTCTTCAATCGCGACTACCCATTCCAGAGGGAGGATGTGGGCGACGCCAATGTTGGTATCTTGGGCGGTGTATCCACCCCGCTCAACTTCTTCCGTAGGCCTAAGGGCAACGACTTCGACTTTACCCAAGGCTACTACTCCTACCTCTTTACGATCGACAACGCCCACCACTACAACAACAAGCGCCCCTACACCACCCTCGCCTACCAAACGGGTGGTCAGAAACGCTATGCCGAGGACAAACTCGAACTCGTACACGCCCAAAATATCACCCCTTCGACGGGTATATCGTTGCGCCACAACAGTTACCACTCGCGTGGTATATACACTTGGCAACGTGGTAAGGTACAGGACTTTGCAGCCGGCATATACCACACCGGCAAGCGCTACTCGGCCCACGCAGGCGTGATTACCAACTCCATCTCTCAGCGCGAGAATGGTGGCGTGGTGGAGGCTTGGCACATTTCCGACACCGTATATGAGTCGGCCCAAGGATTGCCAATGAAGATGACCGACCCGCTCAACAAGGCCAACAACCTCTCGCTCTACGCAGTGCAGAGCTACGGCATACCCTTTGTGCCTATAACCGACTCGGTATTTACTATGGCCGACCGCACAGCCATCCACTTCGGCCACGCCATAACCTACAACCGTTGGGGTAGGCGCTATTCGGACACCTACAAAGGCACGTCGTACAACATCACCGACCGCGAAACAGCAAGCATATTAGAGAAGCGCAACTTCTACGAACACTGGTATATAGACCCCGAAAAGAGCAACGATACCCTAACCGAGGAACTGCTCTCCAACAGGCTCTTTGTGCAGTTTGTGCCCTACAATCGCGAGGGTGTAATTGGCACAATCGACGGTGGCGTGGGTTGGGACCACCACACCTATCGCCAGTTCCGTATGAAAGACTACATTCAGGGCAAACTCACAGCCGAGAAGTTCAACACCTACTATGCCTATGCCGATGCACGAGGAAAACTGGGCAAGTGGATGGATTGGCAAGGTAGGGCCAGAGTAAATGTGGCAGGCTACCGCGCGGGCGACATCGACTTCGACGCCCAAGTGGCCCTACGCCTCTTCGTAAAGGATAGACCCATAGAACTTGGCGGCCACCTATCCTACAACCTACAAAGCCCCTCCTACTGGCAAAACCACTACTTCTCCAACCACTTCGTATGGGAGAACAACTTTGAACGTCAGAACATTACGCAACTCTCCGTGAGTCTTGATGTGCCATTTACGGGCACAAAGCTCACGTTCAATCAGGCCGTCATTGGCAACCCCATCTACTACGGCTACGACGCAATGCCGGCGCAGACTATGGGCATAGAGAGTGTCACAGCTCTGCTCTTGGAGCAGAACTTCTCGCTCGGTGGACTCCATCTGGACCACAAACTGCTCTTCCAACGCAGTAGTTCGGAGATTTTCCCCGTACCAACTTGGGCGGCCAACATCTCCTACTACTATGTATTCCAGCCCGTTAAGAATGTGCTTACGATGAAGGTGGGCTTGGATTGTTGGGCCAACACCCCCTACTACGCACAAGACTACAACCCCGCACTAATGACCTTCCACAACCAAAATCACACGCTGGTGGGCAACTATCCCTATGCCAACGTATTTGTGACGGCCAAGTGGAAGACAGTACGCATATTTGTTCAATATCAACACGCCAACGAGGGACTTCTGGACAACTACAAGGATGCGTTCAGCACCCCCTTCTACCCCTACAACAGGGCACTTATTAAGTACGGACTTTGCTGGTATTTCGATGATTAGACCCCACACTACACCCACCACCCAAGCCGTTTGGATGTGGAGTTTTGTGGCGAGTCTGATAATTCTGCTTGGCAGTTGCAAGCCCAACCACACCACCGCCGACGTGGCAAAACTACAAGTGGCCATCTCGCAAGAGATTGCCGGTTGTGCTGTGGTTGGAGGTGAGCGCTACGGCTTTGCCACCGACGTGGCCGACACCATAGCCCACCGACTTGGCAAAAAATTCCACGCCTCAACTCACCACACCACCGAAGAGCTACAAGCATTGCTGGCGACAGGGGCAACAGATATAGTGGTAGTACCTCGCAATCAACGAGTTGATTTCCACCGCTATCCATCAGAAAGTTTCTACACATCTAATTTTGTGCTACTTATGCCCCAGTGGGCCTCAATGGCCGTAGGCGTGAGCACCGAGGAGGCGTGGAGGGGCAAACGTGTGCTTACCGACTGCAACTTCCGCCACACCGAAAGCTACCAAGAGCTAATCGACCTCGGGGCAAAGTGTAACGACAACCACATTGAGGGCATAGATATGGCCCGTAGGGTCAATGAACGTGGGGCCGACGCTATTGTCTGCGAGCGTAGCGAGGCTGAGCTACTGAAATATCTCTACCGCAATCTGCGTGAGGTTGCCACCATAGAGGAGGCTTCGTGCGAGGTTATACTCATCTTCCGCAATGCACAACTAAAAGAACTTTTTAGCCAGAGTCTTAGGGAGTTTGCCCAGACCGACGAGTATGCCTTTATGGTGGAGTTGTACTTTGGCGCAACCTCCATTGGCGAGCGTTTCACCCAACTACACTATCGCCCCACACGAGTGGTGGGAGGAATATCGGTGTGGGATGATATGATTAGGCGCATCTGCGCCCAACAAGGTGTAGATTGGCGACTGATGTCGGCTATGGCCTACCACGAATCGCGCTTCCGCAACGACCAAATTTCCCACCGAGGAGCTGTGGGACTTATGCAGGTGACCCCCATAGCGGCACAAGACCTTGTGGGCGAGGATAGCGACTACGACCTGAGCGACCCCAATACCAACATCACTCTGGCCGCTCGTCTGCTCAAACGTTATAGCCAAGCATTGGGGTTTGGTCCTACACCCATCACCGACGACCAGATGGCTATTGTGGTGGCAAGCTACAACTGCGGCATCACACGAATGATTGAGGCTCAACGCCTTGCGGAACTCACGGGTGGCAGGAAAGATTTGTGGAGCGACCTCTCGTCGGCGCTGCTGAATATGAACGACAAGGAGTGGCGCGAGGCCTACGGATGTCGCTACGAGAGCTTCCGAGATGCCCCCATCACCATTGCCTACACCAACGGCGTAATGGAGAGTTTCAACACCTACCGCAGAGCCATCCAATAACCCTTGCGTATGGGGGGCATACAGCCCCCGCACACATCTCCAAAATGGCAAATCGGAGGCAAAAAAGAGAAAAAAATCAATTTGCAACGAGCAGAGTACTAAAATCTCCAAAAAATGCGTTACCTTTGCATAATTGCACGCATATGTGCGCGCAAGAACAAAGAGTAACAACTAAGCACAATAAAGAGTCCTTATATGGAAAAAATAATCAAAGTTTTGGCTCTTGTGGCTGCACTCGCAGTAGGCGTGGTTATGGCATCGTGTAGTGCCGACCCCAAAGCTACCGACCTCGAATTCAGCTACAAATCTTTCAACTACGACGAAGGAGCAGATGGCGGCTACGTCTCAATCTACCTGATGCAGACCCCCTACAAATATCCCGTTGTAGTGGATATGGAGGTGGAGATGCTCACGGGCAAAGACAACTTGGGTGGCACTCTCAACCTCGACGATGTGCTCACCTTCAACACCACCGACAAGAGCTACACCGTAACCCAAACAGGCCCCCGCACCGCCACCATTGAGAATGTGGAGGTGACCTACGCCAACTACAACCAGAGGGTGCTCTTCGACTGCCACGACAACGACTATCTGCAAAACGAAACTATAACACTCGAATTTCGCCTGACAAAGGTGGATGGCTCGGAGAAGGGTTCAATCACCTCAACAATTGTAACCATTGTCGATGACGAGAAAGCTCCTCGCATCCGCACCGGCTACTACGACACCACCTACGACTCTCCCGCCGAAGCTACCCGCGAGCAGAAGGGTCAGTTCTACCTCTCGCTGAGCAAAGTGGGTAAGTATGAGTATGTTGCCAGCGGTTGGTTTGGCCTGAATCGTCCTCGTCTGGTGGGGCAGTACGACCCCGAGGCTAAGACCCTCACATTCGACGGCACAGACTACGACCATAAGCTCTGGGAGCTCAAAGAACCTGTGAGCGCCTTCCAGAACGACACCATCTGGGCCTACAACTACGAGGCAGGAGCAATCACCCAAGTGCTGCGCCTAAGAGGCTGCGGCGCAAATGGCACAGACCCCATCGTGCTCTCCACCGAGGAGATTGCACAAGACGCTCAGGGTCTGCTCCTTAGCATCGACAACGAGTGTGGTGTGGAGATTCGTAGTTTCGACCAAGCCACTTCAACCGCAGGCGCCGTGGTGGGTACATACGACTCGATGCAACAGAGCAAAACAATGGAGTTCTCCGAGACCAACTACCCCCCCAGCCAAGCAGCTGCAACCAAAGCCTCGGCCAACACCACACGTCGCCCCACCCCCTTCCACTCGTGGAGCATAGCAACCAAATAAGCAGAGTAGGCATAACAACCTGACTAAGAGAGAAAAAAGGAAACGTTCCAACTATGAAAAAGATAATCGCAATACTCGTAGTTCTGATTTCGACCACCACAATTATGATGGCTCAGAGCGGTAAGAGTTCCAAAGAGATACGCCAACAATACTTCGTCTTTGGCCCAACGGTAGGCTTGTCGATGCCCTATCAGCACGTTGTGACCAACACCACAGCCCTCAGTCAGCTCCTCGGAGGCCCCAATGTGGGTATGCAACTGGGCGGCTTTGCACGAGGTATGCTCCCTCTGAAAAAGACCAAGATTGTGCTCTATGCACAGCTTGACGCAGCGTGGGCTATGGACTTCTACTTTGGCGGTGGCAGCTCGGCCTCGGCAGGATGTTTCAACTTTCCCCTGACGGTGGGCGGTGGCTACAAACTCTCCAACGACACTATGCTACGCATAGCCTGCGGCCCTACCCTCACAGCCAACGTCTATACTTCGGCCAATACAGCCTTTAAGGATAGCGACAACAAATACCAAAGCGAGGTGGCCGAGATGCTCAACCGCAATCGTTGGGGCTGGATGGCACTCATTGGCGCCGACTATAAGGATTGGACATTCGACTTGCGTTATATGAATCAGTTTAGCTCCGAGGCCTACAACCGCATCGCCGACGAGTGCCGTTTCATATCGCTCGGCCTGAGCGTAGGCTACAAGTTCTAAGATAGATATCTCACGAGATAACAAAACAATATAATAAAATAAGCGACACTCCAAGTTGTCGCTTATTTTATTATATTATGCAGCCGGAATCGCCTATTGCAAGCTAACAACCATAGCCGTAACATTATCCTTTCCTCCTGCATCCAACGCAGCCTCTACAAGCCTCTCAACCTGCACAGAAACATCTTCACCCTCATCAAGAATTTGGCGCATTTCCCCAGAAGAAATCATATCGTATAGGCCATCGGAACAAAGTAAAAGCGAACAAGGAACGTTCAGTTGATGAGAAAAATGTTGGATATAATCCGTTCCAAAAGACAAATACTCGCTTCCAATACTTCGTGTAATACGATTTCTCATAGGGTGCCTCCGTGCAGCCTCCTCGGAGAGCTGTCCGGACTCTTCCAGTGGCCCTACCATAGAGTGATCTGATGTTAGTTTTTGCAACACGCCATTACCAAATATGTACAATCTTGTGTCGCCAACGTGACAGACATCAATTTGGCCTGTCTGCAAATTAACAATCATAGCCGTAAGCACGCACCCCATATAGCACATACGCGGGTTGAGGCGATAAGAGTGGATGGTGTTGTTGGCATAAATAACAGCCGCCTGCAACACCTCGGCACTATCACGGAGCTCCTTGACAGAGACGATATGTTCCCTAATACATTTGGCAGCCAGATATGCCGCCACGTCGCCACCAGACTCACCCCCAATGCCATCTACAACAACCGCAAGCAGGTAGTCACCACCAAAAACCTCTTCAACCAGAAAGGTGTCCTCGTTTTTAGAACGTACTTTGCCGATGTGGCTCTTTCCAAAATAACAGAATCTCATACACAACACTTAGAATGTATAACCAAACGTCTGCATATCACAGTTTTGGATACGCTTATAGTAATGTTTAACAAAATCTAAACTACCAATACCGTTATCCTCTGTGCATTTGAACTGTGCGCTAAACAACTCCTTTGAAATCATTTTCCCTTCGTCTAATGCAGTCAAAACGGATGTATCTATTTCCACATCTATCATATTTACCATATTGAAGAAAGTATCGAGAATCAATGATGCGGCAAGCGACATCAACTCTGTCAAAGACAAACTCGAAACCATCCTCTTACTCCACCCCTTGTAAGAGAATTCTATCTCAGGTAAACCCTCATTCTGGTCGCGCACTTGCACATCATCGCATACGCCAAAAAGTAGTTGGAAAAGTATTGGCCACAACGACACATCACACTCCTTATAATTGGGATGATTGTATTTAATGGGGGTCAGGAAACGATAGAAACACTTATATATGGGCAATTCTTTATAGTCGAAGACATTGCACTTGAAGAACACTTTAACAATCTGCAAGTAACGCTCACCCGTAGGATTTGAACCTAGACTCTCAATCATCCAATCGTAGCCCAACGGGAAAGCACTCTGACATTGCATTTGTTTGTCAAAATCGAGGTTGCAACCAAACTTCTCCTTATCCTCCTCATCGTTGTAGGAGTCTTCATCATAGTCGAGTTCGCTATCGTCATCATCATCGTCGATTCCGAAATCAAGCAACTCTTCTTCGTCTTCTTCGTCATTGTATTTTTCGCCATCAGCCAGACCAAACTTATAGTCATTCATCATAAAAGCAGGAAATCCCGACTGCGAAGTCAAAGTCCACACCAATACTCTGATAGTGTCGTAAAGACGCATAGGCACCACTTGCGTCAACAACGCCTTGCGTTCTACCTCATCAACCTCTCCGTCATCTTCGATTTGTACAAGTGCCGAATAGATCATATTGATGTTAAATATCGCCTTACCACTATCAAGTTGAGAGTTGAGTGTTGTTTGGAGATTTACCATATAGAGACCCTCGTGATTACCATCCTTCTGAATTTTAACATCTATATTGGTAGGAATAGTAGCCGACGAATCGGCAGTCGAAAAGAACAACTCAGGAACATTGGGCGAAGAAAACTCTACCTTCTTCAAGAAAGTATGTAAAATGTTGTAATCAGGACACATAGTTGTATTTGTGTTAGTTATGTTTAAGTTCAATAGTTTTAAGAATATAATCCTTGTTGATTTTCACAACCTTAACCTCTTGGTCTATTCCACTTTCGGGAAAGTCGTAGTAGATCTGAAACATCACCCTTGAAAGGAGTGTCTTTACATTTCGAAAACCAAGTCCCGACTCGTAGGCAGTATCGGCAATCAAACGTAGAGCCTCCTCTTCAAATCGCAAGTCGATATTGTTTCGAGAACAGTAATCAATATGGTAGTCAAGAACGCTACCCTTTGCGGTGGTCATAATTTCGTAGATAACCTCGGATGTCAATGGATTCATAACCGCAATTTGGCCTATCCTACCTATCAATTCTGGCAAATATCCCCACTGCATCAAATCGTCATTCGAAACAAGAGTTTGCAAGTTTACACCCTTGTACAAATTCTGTTTGGCAGTGGTAGAATATCCAATAGACCTATTGATATTCAGGCGCTTACGAATGATATTCTCGATGCCGTGGAAGGCTCCATCAAAAACAAACATCATATTATCGACCGGCAACTTATAGGTTGCAGGCTTCATCGACGACTGGTCAATGCCGGTATCAATATGAAGAGAATAATCGGTCTCAAACAGACGCATAATATCCCTCATCATATCCATATCTATGTCGTTACCAGCAGATGATACAATACGATTGCCGTAGTGGGTAATTTTGTCGAACTCGTGAAATACAACAATGGCATATTTCAACTCATCAATCGAAACCCCAGCCCTAATCTCGTGGGCAAAAATATCTGTAATATGAAATCCGCGCCAACCCTCAGGAGCAACAGAAGAAAGGTTAATCCTAATGACGGGACAATCGCACGCCTTGCCAAACAATCGCAGCATCTCCGACTTGCCTGTTCCGGTGGAGCCCATCACCAAAGCCGGCGATTTAATGCGACTTGTATATTGTTTGCGCTTACTATCAAGATGTTGAAAGAAAGCAACAGACAACTTGTTGATGACTGCATCTTGCCCCTTAATGCGTTGCTTAATATGGGCAGCAAGTTGCCTTGCGCTCCTTAAAGGGCGTATGGGCTGTTCCTCATCTACGCCATAAAGTTCCTTTATAGTAAGACCAAAGTTTTTCTCCAAATACTTGAAATCATCTGCTGTTGGTTCGGCAAACAGATCACACCATTGGGCATACTTATTCCTCATAAGTAGTTTATAATCCTGACCCTGCTCACTTTGGTAAAACAAAGATAAAATGTAGGTATCGGTTTTAGATATAAACTCTTCTTCCGACATCTCACCACCAATAAGCCTATCAAGCATTATTGACACCTGCTGGGGAGAAATACGAGGACAAACAAAAAGCCTTGCCGCAACATCCTGAGCATCAAACTTATCATTACTACTAATAGCAATTCCAAAATAGAGAGTATCCATTGTTGTTCAAATCAGATTAAAAGTTAAGTGTATGTGTGTGTCGTATTGTCAAGCAGCCCATTTACACCCATAAACTGCGACATATAATAATGACTACCATATTATGGTAAATCTATCAAGCAACAGAAGAAAAATCACATAGAAATCTTCTTCCATAAACTAAGTAGAACAACAATGTCATTAAATAGCAATAGGGAGTTTAAGAGATTCTTAAACTCCCTATTGTAACCAACATTCCTAATGGCTAATCCCAAGGGTAGGCAGCCAAAAAGACCTCCTTGCCCGAGAGTTTTTCCTGAATGGACACAAGGTCACGCAGATTGACATCGCCCACAATATAGTTCCACTCGTGCGACGAGTAACGTTCGCGCACTTTGGTGAAGTGGATTAGGGTGGCGTCCTCCTCGGTGCGGTAGCGGTAGTAGATGCGGTGCACTACGTCGTCGGTGTGGTGGATTGGGGTCGAGGAGTTCATACGCTTGTACTCATAGCGGTAGTCGTAGCGACAAGCTGTGATGTCGCTCAGCACAGCAGCACCCGTGGGGTGACCTCCCGCACCTCGGCCAAACATAAACTGCTTGTAGTAGTATCGGCCCTTGATAACAACGCCATTAAACTCATCCTCAACACTATATATATACTTATTGCGCGATATGAGTTGTGGCACAACCCACAGATAGACCCCTCCGTTGTCGAGTTTCTCGACGTGGCCAACAAGTTTTATGCGTCGTTGTTTCTCGGCAGCAAACCTGATGTCGGCATCGTTCATTGTCGAAATGCCATAGCGGAAGATGCGCTCTGGGGCAACATAGATACCAAAGGCGTGGATGGTTAGGATAACCAGTTTGAAGAGCGAATCCCACCCATCGAAGTCGAGCGAGGGGTCGCTCTCGGCAAAACCCAACTCCTGAGCCAGCCTAAGAGCGGCATCGTAGGACATATTCTCGTTGAAAATCTTGGAAAGCACAAAGTTCGACGAGCCATTGAGAATACCTTTCACGGAGACAAGCAGGTCGTTGTCGTAGTACTCTTCGAGGTTGCGGATGACGGGGATACTGCCACAGGCCGATGCGTCGTAGAGAAATGGCGTGGCCGTCTGCCTACCCAGTTCGATCAGTTCGGGCAGGTGGTAGGCGAGCATACGCTTGTTGCCGCTCACTACGGGCAAGCGGGCTTCCAGTGCACGCCTAACAATGTGGTAGGCAGCCTCAGCGTCGTCGATGAGTTCGACAATCATATTCACTTCGGGGTCGGCAAACAGTTCATCGGCCGAGTCGGTAAAATCGGCCTCCACCCCCCTATCTTTCGACTTGTCGCGTACGCAAATGCGCCTGATGGTGATGTCGCGACTTTCAACAGCCTCCAAGACGTCGTACAATCCACGTCCTACGCTGCCAAAGCCAAACAAACCTATCTGTATCTTTTTCTGTTGCATATCTATTTGGTTCTATACGAATTAGTTTTTCATAAAATCTTTGATAATTTGGTCGAGTTGCTCATACTCCACCAAGAAGCCGTCGTGGCCAAAGGGGGAGTCGATGAGTCGATACTCCACCTGCGGGATATTCTCCACCATAATAGTGTGGTCCAAGGGCGGGAAGAGTATGTCGCTCGAAATGGCCACCACAAGTGTGCGGGCCTTGATTGAGCCAAGCACCTCGGCCATAGAGCCTCTACCACGCGCAATGTTGTGCGAATCGACAGCCTCGGTTAGGCGATAGTAGCAGTGGGCATTGAATCGGCGGCGTAGTTTTTCGCCCTGATGTTGTTGGTAGGTAGTCACTCTAAAACCGCTGAGTTTCTCGCCGTCGGGGTCGCTCTGAGTGGCGTTGTAGGCCTCGGGGCCACGATAGCTCAATAGGGCCATAGAACGCGCCACAGCCATACCTGCCGCACCACCATCCAGAGCATCGCCATAGAAACTCTGGTCGGCCTCAATAGCCATCCTCTGCGACTCATTGAAGGCGATAGCCCACGCCGACGAGCGGGTGCAAGTGGCAATCAGAGCCAACCTACGAGCAAAGTCGGGTGCCACAATAGCCCACTCCATTGCCTGAAAACCGCCAATAGAACTACCAATCAACAGCTCTACCCTCGCAATACCCAAGCGCTCGGCCAAGCGGCGATGAAGCGCCACCATATCGCGCACCGTAATCATAGGGAAATCTGCGCCATAGGCCCTACCCGTAGCGGGATTGATGCTCACAGGCGAGGTGGTACCATAGGGCGAGCCAAGAAAGCAAGCGCAGACCACAAACCACCTATCGGGGTCGAGGAAGCGCCCCTGCTCAACCGTATGAGGCCACCACTCGGCCACACGACTATCGGCCGTGAGGGCGTGGCAGACCCATATAACATTGTCACGCTCGGGCGAGAGAGTGCCGTAGGTGGTATATTCCACCTCCACCGAGGGTAGCACCGCTCCCGATTCGAGCTCTAAGGGTTCGCTAAAAAATTCTCTCATCGCTCCTAATCGCTACTATTGGTTATCCCCGGCAAGGCACTTCTCGAAAGCCTGCTCGAAGTCGGCAATAATATCCTCCACATTCTCCAAACCGGCCGAGATACGCAACAGCGTGGGCGTTACGCCTGCGGCACGCTGCTCCTCCTCGGAGAGCTGTTTGTGGGTGGTGGAGGCAGGGTGAGTAACAACGCTCACCGAGTCGCCAATCATAGTCATATTCAACACAAGCCTCAGCGACTCCACAAACCTCACCGTAGTCTGCAAGTTGCCCTTCAAGACCACCGACAAGACTCCCGACGAGCCAAAGCGGAAATACTTCTGAGCATTGGCATAGGAGGGATGATCCTCAAAACCAACCCACTGCACACTCTCAACCATTGGGTGGGAACGGAAATACTCGGCCAAGCGAGCTGTGCTCTCCACCTCGTGGCGCGTACGCAACGAGAGAGTCTGCAAGCCAAGTTGCATCAGATAGGAGTCGAAGGGCGAAGGCGAACAACCCAAGTCCCTCAGGGCATCGACACGACACTTAACAATGAAGGCCATAGGGCCAAACGCATCGGCCAAGACCAAGCCGTGGTAACCCTCCGAAGGGCCACTCAGCTCAGGGAACTTGCCATTCTTCCAGTTGTAGGTGCCCGCATCGACAATCACACCGCCCATAGCTGTGCCGTGGCCGTTAATCCACTTTGTGGCACTCTCCACAACGATGTCGGCACCGTGGTCGATAGGACGGCAGAGGTAGCCACACGCACCAAAAGTATTGTCCACAACAAAGGGTATGTCGTAGCTGTGGGCCAACTGGGCGAGCGCATCCAAGTCGGGCACCGAGCAGGCCGGATTACTCATCGACTCCACATAGATAGCCTTGGTGTTGGCATCAATCAGTCGCTCGAAAGCCTCCACCGAGTCGTTCTCGGCCCTGCGGCAGTCGATACCCATCTTGCGGAAGGTAATCTTAAATTGGTTGAAAGTGCCACCATAGAGCAGCGGAGCGGCCACAATGTTGTCGCCTGCCTTGCAGAGCGAGGTGATAACCACCAACTGAGCCGACATACCCGACGATACGGCAAGCGCACCCACACCACCTTCCAGAGCAGCCACCTTCTCCTCATAGCCGTTGGAGGTGGGATTCTGCAAGCGAGTGTAGATGTTGCCAAACTCTTTCAGGTTGAAAAGGTCGGCAGCATAGTCGCAGGTGGGAAACTCGTAGGCAGCAGTTGGGTAGATTGCCACACCACGCGAACAAGTGTGGTCACGATGACGACCAGCGTGTATTTGGAGTGTTTCAAAGTGTAGTTTCTTTTCCATATCTATATGTTTTTCAATTATTTATCCATACACCACAATCACACAATCCACAGAGGGATAGCGTAATTATTAAAAATTCTTAAAAACTCAATTAGGTAGATTTAGGTCAGATGTCACACTCGCTGTGACCGAGGGGTGCGTAACCCCACAAGGTTAGATGACGTGCCTAACGGCACATTCGCATAGCCATAACCTCACCACCAATGGCCACCCCAAATAGGGCGGCTGCAAACGAAAATGATATGCCACGTTGCAAAGCCATAGTACGGAGATTATGTTTTCAAAGACAAATATAACAATTCTTACAAGAAAAAACAAATGTTTGTCGCAAAAGAGTGATATTTCGGCGGTGGCTGTTTTGAGGATGTGGAAAAAAGAGTATCTTTGTGGTTGGAAAATTATATTCTCTAATTAACAGTAGAAACACCCAAACCTTTGCAATACTCCATATAGCTATGAAGCAAGACAAAGTATTCGATACCAGCGTCCAGCTCCTCAAATACAACGTTCTCAAAGAGGTCGTTAGGAGCGCATATGAAGGAACTCTCGACAGAGCCTACATCGACATCCCCAAGAAAATCTCGCCCGGCCCCAAAGCCGAGTTGCGCTGTTGCATCTACAAAGAGCGAGCAATCCTCCAAGAGAGGGTACATATGGCTTGCGGAGGCGACAAGAGCAACCCCAATGTTATTGAGGTTATCGACATCGCCTGCGACGAGTGCCCCGCAAAAGGTATTCTCGTTACGCCTGCCTGCCGAGGCTGTATTAGCCACGCCTGCAAAGACGCCTGCCCCAAAGATGCAATCAGCATTGTCGGTAAGCGTTCTGTAATCGACCACGACAAGTGTATTGAGTGTGGCAAGTGTACTCAGGCTTGTCCCTATGGCGCAATCATCAAACTCTCGCGCCCCTGTATGCAGTCGTGCAAAGTTAAGGCTATCAGTATCGACGAAGATCAGAAGGCCAAAATCGACAACGACAAGTGTATTATGTGTGGCCAGTGTGTCATCGCTTGTCCTTTTGGTGCTATGGCCGACAAATCGCTGCTGCTGGACATCATCGGTATGCTCCAAAATGCCGAGAAGGAGAACTACAAGGTATATGCCGTGCTTGCTCCGGCAATCATCAGCCAGTGTCGCTATGGTCGCATCGAGCAGGTTGTTACGGCAATCAAGAAACTCGGATTCCACGATGTTGTGGAGGTGGCTATGGGTGCCGACATCACCCTCTACAAGGAGGCCCGCGAGTGGAACGAGAAGAAACTCCTGACCACCTCGTGCTGCCCCTCGTTTGTGAGGTTTATTGAGCTTAACTTCCCCACCCTCAAACAGCACATTTCCCACACTCCTTCGCCTATGATTGAGATTGCACGCCTGATTAAGAAGAGCGAACCCAATGCGAAGGTTGTCTTCATTGGCCCTTGCGCTGCCAAGAAGATGGAATATACGCTCGAAAAGACCAATGGTGCTATCGATTCGGTTATGTCGTTTGAGGAGTTGCAGGCATTCTTGGATGCACGCGACATCGAGACGACCGAGCAGGAGGATACCCCTCTGAACAACGCTTCGTTCTATGGTCGCATCTTCGCCAAGGCCGGCGGTATTGTTCAGGGTCTGCTCGACTTGGCTTTGGAGAGTGGCTACGAGGGTCTTAAACCCGTATATATGAGCGGTATCGACGAGTGCCGCCTGAACTTGGCGAAGCTGAAAGTAGGCAAGAGCGAGTTCAACTTCTTTGAGGGTATGATATGCGAAGGCGGTTGCTTAAATGGCCCCTTGTGTATCAATCACGGTCCTCGCAATGTTGCCGACGTCGATAAGTATGGCGAGGCGGCCACCGAGAAGAGTATCGACACCTCAGTTAAGTACTGGAAAACCGTCACTGGCGAGGAGTAAAGAAGCAATCAACAACACAACACTGCTTTTACGATGAGCAAGGATGTCTTTATAAGCTATTCCAGACAAGACTATCTTGATGAGAATAAGAATGTTATTCCCGGCAACATTGTGTCGAGAATCAAAGAGCTGTTTGACAACAACAACATATCCTACTGGATTGACGAAACTGGCGTCCATTCGGGCGATGAGTTTGGCTCTATTATAACAAAAGGTATTAGGGGGTCAAAAATTTTCTTATTCATTTCCACCGAGAGCTCCAATGCATCTGTGTGGACAAGTAACGAGATAGCCGTAGCTCATCATTACAAAAAGAAGATTATCCCTTTCCGCTACGACAACTCGCCCTACAACGACGCTGTAATAATCTACATTGCAAGCCTTGACTTTATTGACTACCCTGCCAATACAGAAAAGGCAATGACTCGCTTGCTGTTTGCCGTAAAAAATGCCCTCAAAGAGATCAACGATGCCCAAGAAAAGCAACGTATTGAAAAAGAAAGAGCATTGCAACAAGAGCAAGAAGAGAGAGCAAGAAGAGAACAGATTGCCGAATTGACAGAGAAGATAAATGAACTCGTCACAAAACGCGATGAGGTTAGCGACGAACTGATTATTCTCGAAAGCAATGTAGCTATTAAAAAGAGCGAAATAAACAATCTTGACCTCCAAATAACAACTCTCGAAAACGAATTGGACTATGTAAAAACTGGTGTCAGGAGAAAGGCAGAACAGCCAAAACGTGAG
>JAGBVY010000132.1 GCA_017630115.1 Tidjanibacter sp.
CTTCTCGAAGTCGCCTCCGGCATAGCGTTTGAAGTCGGCCGCAGCGTCGCTCTTGGAGATGAACTTCACCTCCCTAATACCCTCCATCGCTCGTAGCTTAAACTCCACCTCCCGGGTGAGTTCCTCCGACGCCAGAGGCTCCATCATAACATAGAGCGTCATACGCTCCTTGATGCTATCGGTAGCCTTCGAGAGATTCCAAATGATATATCCCACCGCAGCCACCAAAAAGAGCACCAACGCAATACTCACAGTACTTATGGCATAAGAGCCACGAACCTTCCGACGTAAATTCTTCATTTTCTTTCTTTTTTATTTCGCAGCTTTTTGTAAAAAGCTGCACCAAAAACTTTTAGTGTTGGGAATACTTTCCTAACTCATTCGCCCTTCGGGAGCACCACCCTCACAGAACAGGACTTGTCCTGCTTTTAGTGTAGGGACTTTATGCCGACTATTTTTGCCACCAAGGCCACCACTAAGCCCACGAGAATAAGGAGCGAGAAGCCGAGTGTTATGCCCTCAACCAGATCGAAGTGGGGAGCCTCAAAGCGCCACTCGACGGTGTGGCTACCTGCGGGCAAAATCATTGCCCTGAGGAGGTAGTCGGCCCTGAGGTAGTCGCACTTGTGGCCATCCAAATAGGCGCTCCACCCCTTGTCGTAGTAAATCTCCGAGAAGATGCACAATCCCCACTCGGAGGATGTATAGTGATAGACAAGATGGTTGGGGCGATACTTAACCAACTCTATCTCGCCCGTGCCGAGTTTCACATCTGCCAACTTGGAGGCATACTCTACCGAGAGTACAGCCGTATGGTCGGTGGAGATGCTACCAAGCAGCTCCATCTCCTCCTGTGGAGAGGTGGCAAAAACCACATCCTCAACAAACCAAGCCGCACCATTGGCTCCCTCATTGAGCACCGCCTCGGGAGCAGCGCCCTCCTCACCGGGAACAATAAAGTACTTGGTATTGAGCATATCGTAGGCCTCGGGGTTGCCCCTGAGGAGTTGGTGGTCGATGAGGTCCTGATAGCGCGAGAGCTTTGCGCCGTGGTAGCCACCCACCGAGCGGTGGAAGTAGCTTGTTGTGGCGTCATTGAAGGTGTTCACAGCAAAGTTGGCCACCCTATACCCCGGCTCCTTGTCGGCCATAATAGCGAGGTTGGCCTCGGAGGGGAGAATCTCGGTCTTGGAGGGGGCTACAAAGTCGTTCCAGAAGAGGTAGCGGCTATCGACACCAATCATATCGACCGCCACAATAGCTCCCAAACCCAGTAGCATAGCCTTAACCTTGATGCGTCCCGCAGCAAACAACCATACACACCCTGCCGAGAGCAACACCATAATTAGTGAACGCAGCGAGTCGGCACGGAGCATCGAGGCACGCTCCAACTCCATAGCCACAACCACATCGTCGGGCAGACCCATCTGGGCATCGTAGGGTGCAGAGAATGAGAACATTGTACCTCCCAAAAGCCACATCAACAGAGCCACGCCCGCTGTAATGCCCGTAGCCCAAGTGAGCGAGCGGAGAAGCTGTGGCTTCTGGAACTCTCCTCGGAAGAGTTGCCACAGCACCAGTCCTGCAAGCAGTGGCACACTCCACTGCACCACCACAAGGGCGGTCGAAACAGCTCGGAAATTGTTGTAGGCAGGCAGAATCCGAAACATCAGCTCCGTAAACCACATCAGGTTGGAGCCCCACGCCAGCATCACAGCAAAGATGCTCACACCCAAGAGCCACCACTTCTGGCGACCCCTAAGCAGAAACATACCCAACAGAGCCAAGAAGAGTGCCGCAGCGCCCAGATAGGTTGGGCCTGCTGTGCCGGGTTGGTCGCCCCAGTAGGCCGGCAGCGACACCGCCAACGAGCGAGCACCATAGGGGCGCAATGCGTCGGCCACCTCGCCATTGGGGGCAAAGCCTCCTGCCGACGAGCCTCCCATAAGATTGGGGATGAACATATTGAGGCTCTCTGTGCGACCATAGCTCCACGCCGTGGCGTAGGCCAAATCAAGACCCTCACTCGCCTCCTTACTGCCTGTCGAGGCGCTACTGAGCAGACTACCGCCACGAGTGGTGTCGGGCTGATGTTGGGCCGTATAGTAGAGCGACGAAAGGTTGGCTCCCACAGCCAACACTGCCGCCAGAGCAAGCACTCCCGTAGCCTTGGCAAATTGGCACATCTGCCTCTCGCGTATGGCCACAACCAAGTAGTTTATCCACACAGCCACAATAACAAAGGCAAAATAGTAGGTTATCTGAGGATGGTTGGCACCAATCTGCAAGGCGGCAAACAGGGCCGTCAGCATACATCCCGCAAAGAGCCTTCCGCCACGCAGCGTATAGACCACACCACCCACAAGCAAAGGGGCATAAGCAAAGGCAAACATCTTGGTAATGTGTCCTGCACCGATAATCAATATGGAGTAGGTGGAGAATCCGTAGGCTATGGCCGGCACAATGGCCACCAACGGATTCACGCCCCACAAGAGCATCATAACCCAGAAGCCCACCAAGGCCAAAAATATCAGTACCGCAGGGCGACCCATAGCGTTGGCGGCCGCAGTGGACCAATTCTTAATCAGCATCGATGGGTACTGGATGTTTATCATATAGGCAGGCATACCGCCAAAGGCATTGCCTGTCCATTGGGGGTCGTCGCCCTCGGCCTGCATCTGCTTAATGTCGCGGCTCATACCCTCATACTGGGTTATATCGCCCATACTCAACTCCTTACCCTCCA
The DNA here is from genome assembly GCA_017630115.1 of Tidjanibacter sp. Lineage (GTDB taxonomy): Bacteria > Bacteroidota > Bacteroidia > Bacteroidales > Rikenellaceae > Tidjanibacter. The sequence goes on from JAGBVY010000132.1 coordinate 2,747, forward strand.
TCTGTGGTGCAAAGTAAAAGAGCGACAAGGCCAAAAACAACATCACAGCACCCAAATAGGGAAGCCAACGGGCAATATCTTTTTTTATCTTATTCATCCTCTGAAAGTGTTAATCGTCAAAAGCTAAGGGTTACTCCGTAATGCGCCAACCCTCATCCGTAAGCACGAGTTTATAGGTGGCCTCGATGCGCTGTCCGTCGGCCAACACCACAGCCGCCTCAATGGTGGCCTCCTCAGCACCCACGCTACTACCCAGAAGTTCAAAGTTCTTCACTCCACCTGCCCTCTGCAACTCGCCCGACTGCTCGGCATAGATGCTCTGGTAGAGCTGCACCTGCTCGGCACTCACATTCATCAGCGCCACAGCCTTGGCATACTCACCCTCGGCAAGATGCTCCCAGCACCTCTCGACAACCTTTTCGGGAGCATCTGCCCCTGAGCAACCTACCATAAGAGCCAGCGCACACGCCGCCATCAAAGTTACAATCAATCTACTTTTCATATCTATCTCGTTTTTTAGTTATTTCTTTCTTTTGTCGCCTGGGTTTACTGAGTTTACTGGGTTTACTGAGTTCTCTGAGTTCACTGGGTAGTTCTCAGTTTTCCCAGTTTTCTCAGTCCTCCCAGTTCTCTTAGTTCTCCCTGTCCATCCTTTCTTTTCAGCCTTAGGTCGTTTGACTACCTGAGCAACACATACTCGCCACACTTGTGCACATAGCCCGCCTTGCCATC
>JAGBVY010000133.1 GCA_017630115.1 Tidjanibacter sp.
AAAAAGACGACCGACGACCGTCAACCGACGACCGCCTACCGACCAAAGGCAATAAACATTCAACTTTCAACAAAAAACGCGGGTATTAAAAAAGATACCCGCGTTTTTTTGTGAGGGGGGTGTAGGTGTTGGGAGTGTTGAGAGTGCTGGGAGTACTGGGAGTACTGGGAAGCCTTAGTAAACCCAGTAAACCTAGTAAACCCAGCATATAGGGCATATAGGCCCCTCCCTACACTCCCTAATAACTCTCAACTCAAAACTCGGCTATAAAAGTGGAATTACCACAAAATACAAAAGGCGCTCCTTGTGGAACGCCTTTTGTATTTTGGACTCGTTGTCCTAAATACTGTTGGTTATTTTGAAGCAGAGATTATTTCTTTGCAAAATACTCTTTTGCCTCAGCATCGTTAGGAAGAACGTCAGTTTTGAAAACGTAAGCACCGGTCTTCTCCGATTTAACCATCTTGATACATTTAATACCTTTTACGGTATCGCCTTTTTTAAGGGTTGCAACTACTTTCTTTGCCATAATTCTTTTCCTCCTTATTTAATCTCACGGTGGATAGTTACCCTCTTCAAGTAAGGATTGTATTTCTTACGCTCCATACGGTCGGGTGTGTTCTTTTTGTTTTTGGTAGTGATGTAACGGCTCATTCCGGGAACACCGCTAGCTTTCTGCTCGGTACACTCGAGAATCACCTGTACTCGGTTACCTTTACCTTTTTTTGCCATACTTCTTTAATTCGTTAAAAAAAGATTAGTGAATTTTTGCAGGTGCTTTTGCCTCTCGGAGAGCTGCATCCAGACCTTTTTTGTTGATGGTTTTGATACCAGCTGCGGTTACTTTCAGAGTAATCCAGCGGTTCTCCTCCTCGCTCCAAAAACGCTTTGTCTTCAAGTTCAGATTGAATTTGCGTTTGGTGCGCCTGTTCGAGTGGGAAACGTTGTTACCCGACTGAGCAGTTTTTCCTGTGATTTCGCAAATCTTGCTCATTTACAATAAGTTAATTAAAAAGTTATTATATTCCGCCTAAAATAGGCCCGCAAATATACGAAAAAATTGCAAAACGCCAACTGCGTCTTGCAATTTTTTCTATGAATTATAGTCGAACTTACACTATGTGTAATAGCTTCGGGGCGGATTACAAACCCAACAACTCCTTAACTTCGGCAGCTACGGTTGTGCCATTGAAACCAAATTTCTCGTCGAGAACTTTGTAGGGCGCAGAGTAACCAAAGTGGTCCACGCCGTGAATCTTGCCACATTCGCCCACCAAACCGGCCATTGTCAAGGGCAGACCTGCGGTCATACCATAGCGGGGCAGACCCTCGGGCAGAACCTCGCGCTGATACTCCTTCGTCTGGTCGCGGAAAATGCCTTCGCTAGGAACGCTCACGATGCGCACGCCGATGCCCTCCGAAGCGAGCAACTCGGCTCCCTCTACAAGGGTGGAAACTTCACTACCACTGGCAATTAGCACAGCTTTGGCATCCTCGCTATCCCATACTACATAGCCACCCCTGTGCAGACCCTCGGCCTCGGCGCGGCGGTTGCCACTCTTGGCGGGCAGATCTTTGATGTTCTGACGCGAGGTGATGAGTGCCACAGGCCTCTCCTCGGCCATAGCCAACTTCCAAGCCTCCACAGTCTCAGCTCCGTCGGCAGGACGAAGAACAACCATACTGCGCTCGCCGCTGTGGTTTTTCAGGTGCTCCAAAAGGCGGATTTGTGCCTCGTGCTCAATTGGTTGGTGGGTGGGACCGTCCTCGCCTACGCGGAACGAGTCGTGGCTCCAAATGTAGATAACGTGTATGCGCATAAGTGCTGCCAATCGCACTGCGGGTTTCATATAGTCGGAGAATACGAAGAAAGTACCACACGCGGGAATGACACCTCCGTGCAGTGCCATACCATTCATAATGCAAGCCATCGTAAGCTCCGAAACGCCTGCTTGGAAGAACTTACCGCTCCAATCGCCCTTAGCAAAGGCGTGGGTCTTTTTCAGGTAGCCGTCGGTCTTGTCGGAGTTGCTAAGGTCGGCCGAGGCAACAATCATATTCTCCACCTGCTCGCCATAGACACCCAGTACGGTTGCCGAGGCGTTGCGGGTGGCTGAGCCTGCTGCAACCTCAATTTTGGAGTAGTCAATCTCGGGGGTCTTGCCGCTAAGGAAGAGGTCGAGTTTGGCGGCCAACTCGGGGTTCTCGCTGCGCCACTTGTTCTCTACCTCCTTGCGCTCGGCTGCCCAAGCGCGAAGTTGCTCACGGCGAGCAGCATAGAGAGCCTCAACCTCGGGGAAAATTACGAATGGCTCGTCGGGGTTGCCGCCCAAATTTTCAATACTCTTACGGGGGTCAGCGCCGGCTGCCGAGATGGGCTGTCCGTGGGTGGAAATTTTATTCTCAAAGCTTGCGCCCTCGGCGTTGCGTGCACCCAAACCCATAATGGTCTTACCGATGATGAGGGTGGGGCGCTCCTCTTGCGAGAGAGCCTTGCAAAGTGCCTCGCGGATGCTCTCGGCTGAGTTGCCGTCACATTCGAGCACGTTCCAATTCCAAGCCCTATATTTGGCTGCTACGTCCTCTGTGTCGACATCCTCTACGGTGGTCGAGAGCTGGATGTTGTTTGAGTCGTAGAACATAATGATATTGCCCAAACCGAGGTGGCCGGCAATGCGACCTACACCCTGCGAAATCTCCTCCTCAACAGCGCCGTCGGAGATATATACATAGGTTTTGTGGGCGGTCCACTCGCCAAAGCGAGCAGCCAAGAAACGCTCGGCCATAGCAGCACCCACAGCCATAGCGTGTCCTTGACCAAGAGGTCCAGAGGTGTTCTCAATGGCGTGTGCGAGGTCGCGCTCGGGGTGTCCGGGGGTTACGCTGCCCCACTGACGGAACGATTTGAGTTCCTCCATAGGCATAATGCCGGCCAAAGCCAATACGCCATAGAGCATAGGCGACATATGACCGGGGTCGAGGAAGAGCCTATCGCGGAAGGGGTAGGCGTAATTGTCGGGGTCGTAGCGCAGAAACTCGGAGTAGAGCACATTGATGAAGTCTGCACCACCCATTGCGCCACCGGGGTGACCCGATTTGGCTTTCTCCACCATCGACAATGCGAGGATGCGGATGTTGTCTGCTGCTTTGCGTGAAACGTTGTTGTTCATAGGGTTATGGTTTTTTGTTGTGATTATTTATATAATATATTTCTCTCTTTGAATTAACTAATCCACAAATATAATGTTTTGTCTTGAAAGTTGAAAATTTAATGGGAATTTTTTTGTCAAACGACAACCGACGACCGACGACCGACAACCGACAACCGACGACCGACGACCGACCTAAGGTTGAGAAGATGGCGAGGGTTGCAGGAGGGCTGGGAGAACTGGGAGAACTGGGAGAACTGGGAGAACTGAGAGGACTGGGAGGACTGAGAGAACTGGGTGGGCTGGGAGAACTGGGAGGACTGGGAAGCCCCAGTAAACCCAGTAAACCCAGTAAACCCAGTAAACCCAGTAAACCCAGTAAACCCAGAGAACCCAGAGAATAGTGCTTATAGGACAAT